>NZ_LOHZ01000023.1 GCF_001601575.1 Thermovenabulum gondwanense | reverse complement strand
ACAACGAGCTACGTAAAGCTTATTTCTTTCTTCTGGATTCATTGATAATATCATCCTTTCATTTTACCACAGTGAGTGACATTTTCACTGAGAAATTTTAAGATGACATTATCACAGAATAACTACACAACTTTAAAGAGGTTATTGCATTATGAGAATAAATGTGTTAATATAATTGATGCAAAAGAATTTTGCCGAAGTGGTGGAATTGGCAGACGCGCTACATTCAGGGTGTAGTGGGCGCAAGGCTCGTGCGGGTTCGAATCCCGCCTTCGGCACCAGAAAAAATGCGGTTTCCGGAATTCAAGGAAGCCGTTTGTTTTTTTGTTATAAGAAAATACTACCGAAGGATTCCTTTTCATGGAACCCTTTGGTTATTAGATAAAATGGTTGAATATAAGATAATATTTAAGGGTAAAAACACTTCACCGGAGTTGATTATAAACATTCCTCTGGTGAAGTGCTTTTTTATTTTTAGAGCGTAAAATTTATTCTCAAAAAAGGATTTTAGATTATAAAAAAGAATATCTTTAGTAAACAAATGTAAATAAGGAGGCTGGAGCCGTGAAGGAAAATAATAATAATAATGCTGTGGAAACCATGGCAGAATTAATGGCTCTTTTATATTATCACCTTACAAAAGTCATGATTGAAGACTACGGGGAAGACGCAAAAAACACTATAAAAAAGGCTATATATAATTTTGGCCTGGAAAGGGGTAAAAATATAGCAAAAAAAGTTATAGAAAACGGTGAGCAACTTACCATTGAAAATCTTGATAAATATTACGATATGCCCATAAGCTCTGCATGGAAGGGAAAATCGGAGTATATAAATGGAGAAAAACGGGGATTTTTAGAATCCTGTGCTTTTGCAAAAGTGTGGATAGAAAAAAACTGGCAGGAAATCGGAAGGCTATACTGTGAAGTGGACCCTGCCATAAGGGAAGGTTATAATCCCGATATAATTTATAAATCATTAAAAAATGTACTTGAAGGTTACGATTGCTGTGAATCTTTAACTAAATATAGGGCTTAGAGATAAGAGGAATAAACTAAAAGGGTGGTTTTATGAGAAAAAGAATGAGGGATTACGGGATTTGCGTGGGGCAATTGCCACCAGGTCAATTAAATTCTATTAGTGATGTTAAAGGCGTAAGAGTAGGGCATTCTACCGTAATTTATGGAGAAGGGAAATTAATACCCGAAGAAGGGCCTGCGAGGACGGGCGTTACCGCAGTTATACCTCGAAATGGCAATTTATTTAAAGAAAAATTACTTGCCTCTTGCTTTGTAGGAAATGGATTTGGCAAATCCGTTGGTTTAATGCAAATAAGGGAATTAGGAACTTTAGAAACTCCTGTAATTCTTACAAATACCCTGTCGGTGGGCATAGCATCAAATGCTTTGATTGAATACATGCTTTCTTTTAATGAAGATATTGGTATAACTACAGGTACCGTTAATCCTGTAGTTATGGAATGCAATGACGGGTATTTGAACGACATAAGGGGAAGACATATAAAGAAAGAACATGTGTTTGAAGCCTTAAATAACGCCTCCTTAGAATTTGAAACGGGGAGTGTTGGAGCGGGAACGGGTATGATCTGCCATGGTTTTAAAGGTGGAATAGGCACTTCTTCAAGGCAAATAGAAATAGATGGGAATATTTTTACGATTGGGGCTCTTTTACTTACAAATTACGGTCGAATGGAAGACCTGACCTTTAAGGGTAAAAATGTGGGCAGGTTATTGAAACAAAGGCTAAAGGACAAAGAAGAGAAAAATGGGATTCCAAAAGATAAGGACGATGGTTCCTGCATTATAATTATAGCTACCGATTTGCCTCTAGATAATCTTATGCTTGAAAGGATAGCAAAAAGAGGCATTTTGGGCCTTGCTAGGACCGGTTCTTTCATGGGAAACGGAAGCGGCGATATAGTATTGGCCTTTTCAACGGCAAATAAAATTGATCATTACGGAGAGAATTTAATTGAATTTAAAACCCTTTCCCATCACTGCGATGCAGTAGATTTAGCATTTCAAGCTGCGGTAGAAGCGGTGGAAGAAGCGGTATGGGATTCCCTCTTTACAGCAGAAAAGATAATCGGTAGAGATGGACATGAAGTGCCTGTACTACCTGTTGAAGAATTTTTGAATTTGATTGATTAAGAATTATAGACTACATACTTAAATAAAATTATATTGAGGTGATAATTTATGGAGGTTGCTGAATTAAAGTTTAAGTTACAAAAATTTCCAAGGGTAAAATTTTTATGTGGGGCTACACCAATTGTATATGCGGAAAATATAAGCAAGGAATTGGGTGTCGAAGTTTATATTAAAAGAGACGACCTGACCGGTCTTGCACTGGGCGGAAACAAGACGAGAAAGCTTGAATTCATTATGGGTGAAGCTATTAAACAAAAGTGTGATACTGTAATTACTGCAGGAGCTGTTCATTCAAATCATGCACTGCAGACGGCAGCAGCGGCTAAAAAGCTCAATATGGATGTTGTGCTTGTATTAAGAGGTAGAGAAGAAGATAAAGGAAACCTTTTAATGAATAAATTGCTAAATGCAGATATTCACATTTATGATGTTCCTAACAGCAGTGCATTACGGGGTTATATGGAAGAAATTGCTGGTGAATTAAGTAAAAAAGGGAAAAAACCTATGATAATTCCCGTAGGAGGTTCAAATCCAATAGGCGTTTTGGGTTATTTGGGTGCGGTTGTGGAAATAATTGAACAGTGTGAAAATTTGAAGATAGATTTTGATTATGTAGTATGTTCTACAAGCAGTGGCGGGACTCAGGCTGGTATTTTTATGGGATTTAAATTGTTAAAACCGGAGGTTGCAACCTTAGGTATAGGTGTAGGCGATCCTAAGGAAGAGCTGGTGGAAGATGTGGAAAACCTTATAATAAATACCTCAAAAATGCTTGATGTTAAAGAAAATCTTATTTCTAAAAAAGAGATAGAAGAAAGAACTATAGACGGATATGGATTTGGCGGTTATGGAACGATTGCTAAAGAGGTTATTGATTTTATTAGATACGTAGCTGGGAAAGAAGGATTTTATTTAGACCCCGTTTATACCGGAAAGGCTTTCTACGGTCTTATAGACATAATTAAAAAGAAAAATATACCGAAGGGTTCGAGAGTATTATTCATACATACCGGGGGGTTGGGTGGTCTTTTCCAGTATGAAGAAATAATATCAAAGATGATTTTAAATTACCCTGAATCATAAATAAAAAGAATAAAAGCTAATCTGATAACATAATTATTTAATAATAATTACAAGAATATAATTTAATAAGCAAGCCAAAGTTTATAAAATATATTAAAAAAAGGAGGGGGTAGAATGAAAATATCAAGAAAAATCAGCATTTTATTAATAGCAATAATATTGCTATTAATATTTACATCAGCTTGTTCCAGCAATACTTCAACAAGTAGTCAAAATAATCAGTCAAAAGAAAGCGATTTTATAAAAATAGGACATTTAGTGGCTCTTACCGGTGATGCTTCTATGTGGGGGCAGTCGGAAAAGAATGCCCTTGAAATGGAAGTAGAAAAAATCAACAAAAGCGGCGGCATAAACGGCAAGCAGATAAAGATAATTGCTTACGATACAAGAGCCGACGCTGTAGAAGCGGTAAACGCTGCTAAAAGGTTGGTAGAACAGGATAAAGTAATTGCAATAATAGGGCCTGCTCAGAGCGGAGTATCCAATGCTATATCATCGGTTACTGAACAAGCCAAAATTCCTTTTATAGCTACAACGGCTACCAATCCCCTTGTTACGGTTCCAAAGGAGGGCCAGGTAAGAAAATATGCTTTCAGGGTTTGCTTTATCGACCCCTTCCAGGGTAGGGTTGCGGCTCAGTTTGCTTATACTAAACTGAATGCCAAAAAAGCCGCAATATTATATGATGTAGGTTCCGACTATTCTTCCTGGCTTGCAAAATATTTTGAAGATAGTTTTAAGGAAATTGGTGGGGATATAGTTGCAAAAGAGGCTTTCAGGAGCGGAGAATTAGACTACAGGGCAATGCTCGGGAAAATTAAACAGGCAAATCCTGAGGTAATATTTATACCAACTGCACAAAAGGAAGCTGCCCTTGCGGCAAAGCAAGCAAGGGATTTAGGTATAAAAGCAACCTTTCTCGGTGGCGATAACTGGGGAAGCCCTGATTTGGTAACCTTGGGCGGTTCTGCCGTAGAAGGTGCGTATTTTGTGAATCTCACAGCTATAGAAGACCCAGATATTCAGGGTTTCATTAAGGAGTATAAAGAAAAATTTAATCAAGATCCGGTTCTTCCAAATCCGGTAATGGCTATCGATGCCCTATATATGCTCATAGATGCCATAAAGAGGGCGGGAAGCCTTGATGGTATGGCATTAGCGGAGGCTATGGAAAAGACAAAGGATTTAAAAGTCCTTACCGGAAACCTCACCATTGATCCGGCAACCCATAATCCTTTAAATAAACCGGCTATCATACAGCAGGTTAAAGACGGGAAATTTATTTATGTAGAAAAATATGTTACTCATTAAATTACAGGGGGCTATGCCCCCTGTAATTATACATGTGGGAGGTTTTTGATGTGCTTCTTCAGACTTTGATTACCGGGTTATCTATCGGTGGGGTGTATGCTCTTATGGCAGTCGGTTATTCTTTAGTGTTTTCTATACTAAATTTTAGCAACTTTGCCCACGGCACGATAATAATGCTGGGAGCATATATTGGATATTTTTTAGTCTCACATATTAAATTAGGATTTTACTTTTCCTTTCTGGGTGCGATTTTAGGAGCTGCACTCCTTGCTTTAATAAATGTTAAACTGGCTTATGACCCCCTTATTAAAAGGAAAGCCCCACCCCTTTATCTAATGATAACCGCTATGGGCGTTTCTATATTTTTGGAGAATATGGTCTATGTTACCGTAGGATCCCATTTTTATTCCTACCCTGAAATATTTAAAAAATCTTCAATTAATATCTTGGGAAGTGAAATTGGTGTTCTGGACTTTTTTGCTTTAATATTTTCCTTTGTAGCAATATACCTTTTGCACCTTTATTTGACTAAGACAAAAATAGGAACTGCAATAAGGGCTGCTTCCTATGATATGACCGCTGCTTCTCTTTACGGTGTCAATATGTCTAAGCTTATAGGCATAGTTTTTCTTTTGGCTGGTTGCTTTGCAGGACTAGCAGGTGTGTTTATGGGAATGAAATACATGGTATATCCTACAATGGGTTGGATTACAAATAAGGCGTACATAGCGGCGGTTATTGGCGGTCTTGGGAGCCTACCCGGTGCGGTAATAGGTGGAGTTATACTTGGAGTTTTGGAGACCTTTGTTTCGGTTTATATTTCATCTGTAATACGGGATGTCTTCAGCTTTACATTGGTGATTGTTTTCCTAATTATTATGCCGGCTGGCCTTTTGGGCAAATATTTAGAAGAAAAGGTGTAAGGGGGAGTTTTTAATGCAGTATATACTGGGAATCATAACGGTAATTTGTATTGAAGTGGTTGCGGTAGCAGGGCTTTCCGTTTTTACGGGGTTTACCGGCCTTTTTTCTTTGGGGCATGCTGCTTTTATTGCAATAGGGGCTTATACTTCAGCTATACTTACTTATTTTTATCATTTACCTTTTTTTATCGCTCTTATAGCAGGTATGATAATGTCAGCTTTAGTAAGTTTAATAATTGGTATCCCTACTTTGAGAGCAAAACTGAGGGGAGATTATTTTGCTATTGCAACATTAGGTTTTGGTGAAGCGGTGAGGGTTATTCTGGAAAACCTTTCAATAACACAAGGTGCCCGTGGTCTTCCCGGTATCCCTCATTACACTACTCTCCCGGTAGCTGCCATAATCTCAGTGATAATTATTTATTTGACTAAAAACTTCATTTGGTCCAAATACGGGAGGAATGCGATTGCTGTAAGAGAAGATCCAGTCGCCGCAGAGATGGGAGGAATAGATTTATTAAAAGTACGTCTTCTTTCCTTGGGATACAGTGCTGCATGTGCGGGGCTCGCTGGTGGGCTTTTTGCACATTACATTAATTTTATTCAACCGGCTATGTTTACATCAGTATTATCTACACAACTTACTGCGGCAGTAGTAGCTGGCGGGATAGGTAGTTTAACAGGACCTATCTTTGCAATTTCAATTTTTATAGCGGTACCTGAAATTTTAAGGGTTGCTAACATGTGGAGGCTTGTGGCTTATGGACTGATACTTATTCTTATAATGATTTACAGGCCTTCGGGTATAATGGGGTATAAAGAGTTTAGCTTTGAATTTCTAAGAAAAATACGTAAACCTGAATCTTTTGAAAGTGGGGTTTAAAAAATGTATTTGCTTGAATTGGATAATATATCTAAAAGCTTTGGAGGAATAAGAGCCGTATCTGATTTGTCTTTTTACCTCAAAAAAGGTGAAATAGTTGGATTAATAGGCCCTAACGGAGCGGGTAAAACCACGGTTTTTAACCTGATAACCGGTGTTTATGGAATAGATTCTGGAAAAATAAAATTTAAAGGAGAATATATTCATAATTACAATCCTGTAAAAATTGTGAACAGGGGTATTGCAAGGACCTTCCAAAATATCAGACTGTTTAACCGGTTAAGTGTTTTAGACAATGTAAGAACCGTATTATATAAAAAAGCTGATTATAATCTATTTCATGCGATTTTGGGAATATCAAAGGTAAAAAAAGAAGAAGAAAAATTAAAAGAAATGGCTTATTCATATTTAGAGGATGTGGGATTAACAGTATATGCAAATTTTCAGGCTTCAGGACTCCCTTATGGTTTTCAAAGAAAACTGGAGATTGCAAGAGCCCTTGCTTTATCTCCCGAACTTCTACTTTTGGATGAACCCGCAGCGGGTATGAACCCGGAAGAATCGTTAGAACTTGTGGAATTAATTAATAAACTAAAAAACAAGTACAACCTTTCCATAATTTTAATAGAACATCATATGGATGTGGTTATGAACCTTTGTCCGAGAATTATAGTTATGAATTTTGGTTCCAAATTAATGGAAGGGACAAAAGATGAGGTGCAAAATGATCCCAGGGTTATAAAGGCTTATCTGGGAGAGGAGGACGAGGAATGTTAGAAGTAAGGGATATAAATGTTTATTATGGAAAAATTCATGCATTAAAAGGGGTAAGCTTAAGTGTAAAAAGAGGTGAAATAGTATCCATTGTAGGTGCAAACGGTGCTGGAAAATCGACGCTTATGATGACCATAGCCGGGATATTAAAACCTAAAAACGGTAAAATAATGTTTGAAAATAAGGAAATACCTCCTTTATCCCACAAAGTAGCGGAAATGGGTATAATCCTAGTGCCGGAAAGAAGACGATTGTTTGCAAATTTAACCGTAAAAGAAAACCTTTTATTAGGAGCCTTTTTGAGAAAAGATAAAGAAGAGATTAGAAGAGATATGGAATATATATATACACTTTTTCCTATTTTAAAACAGAGGGAAAGGCAATTTGCAGGGACTTTAAGTGGAGGAGAACAACAAATGTTAGCTCTCGGAAGGGGCCTAATGGCAAAACCGAGAATACTTCTTTTGGATGAACCATCTCTGGGACTTTCGCCCCTTTTTACAAAAGAAGTATTTTCTTCACTTGTCAAAATAAACATGGATGGGGTAACAATACTTCTTTCCGAGCAAAATGCCAATAAAGCTCTGCAAATTTCACATAAAGCTTATATTTTAGAGACCGGTAGGGTAGTATTAAGTGGAACGGGCATGGAACTTTTAGAAAATCAAAAGATTAGAGAGGCATATCTTGGGGTTAAATAGATTTACTCAAACTTTATTATACCCAGTTTCTCATAAGTTTTGGCGTCTACAATTCCTGTAGGCCTTAAGCCGTTTTTTATCTGAAAAGCTATTATCGAGGCTCTGGTTCCCTGCCCGTAAATACCGTCGAAACTTCCGCTGTAATAACCCAAATTATGAAGCCTTTTTTGCACTTCCCGGACATCGGAGCCTCGAGAGCCCTCCACTAAGGTTCTAAATCCAAAGGTAAAAGGTCCATCAATTCCGCCTACTATATAAACCTTTGTTCCTACTTTAACCATTGAATAGAGTTCTTCCACGTTTTTATTGTGCATCCTGATGCAGCCGTGAGAAGCAAAACCCCCTATGGAGGATGGACGATTGGTACCGTGGATACCGTAAATCCCCCACGGGACGTTAAGCCTCATCCATCGGGAGCCGAACCCTTCTCCCCATTTGGCTTTTTCGGTTATTTTGAATAAACCTATAGGAGTTGGAGTTTCAAAGCTTCCTACGGCTACTCTGTAAGATTTATAAATCTTACCATCCACGAGAACGTACAATCTTCTTTCTAAAGTAGAAATTAAAATACTTACTTCACCTTTGGGCTGTTTTATTTGTGTATAAAAATCCCCGCCATAAACCAGATGACCAGGATTAGCATAAAAAATAACAAAAAAAATAATTATAATAGCGAGCAAATTTTTTTTGTACAAAAAATCCACCTCCGATTATATTTTTCCACGAGGAGAATTATAAATTCATCTAAAATGAAGGTGGAAAGAATGAGGCTTAGCGTGGTAATCCCGGCATATAACGAGGAAAATAATATTCAATTTTTATTAAGATCATTAAAAAAAATTATAGAAATAGAAGAAATTATTGTAGTAAATGATGGTTCCGGAGACAGAACGGGTGAATTAGCGGAAAAAGAAGGAGTAAAAGTTATACATCTGAAAAAAAATTACGGGAAAGGTTATGCCTGTTTTGAGGGTTTTAAAGAGTCGCGGGGAGAAGTAGTATTATTCTTAGATGCGGATATTAAATTTAAAAAGGAAGATATTTTAGCACTGATTACTCCCATATTCAATAATGAAGCGGACATGACGGTGGCGGGGTTTAATAAATTTTCCGGGGAAACAAAAGGTGGGTTTGGGATAGTTAAAAATTTTGCTCGAATTGGACTTTTCCTTTTTACAGGAAGATATTTTCATTTTCCACTTTCGGGGCAAAGGGCGGTAAAAAGGGTATTTTTAAAAGACTGCAAATTTTTTTCCCGGGGATACGGTATGGAGGTAGGGCTTACCATTGAAGTAGTTAAAAAGGGAGGAAGGGTTAAAGAGGTTTTAACAAATATGCAGCACGAGGGAACAAAAAGGAATTTAAAAGGTTTTTTACACCGGGTAAAGCAGCTTTTGGATATTATTGTTGCTTTTGCCCAAAAAATGATTTAATTTAGCCGTATTTGTTGTAAAATTAATTGACAGGAGCCCATTTAAAATGAACGGGAGGTGTTGTATATGACTTCTTCTAAGGAAATATTAAATTGGGCTTATGAGAAAAATTGCCAAAAAGCGGTGGAATCTTTAAAGAAAAACGGTTTTACCGCCGTATACTGCACGACAAGAAAAGAGGCTGTAGATTACATAATAAATCAAGCAAAAGAAGCCTCCACCATAGGTTTTGGGGGCTCAATGACGCTGGTGGAACTAAATGTGGCTGAAGTTTTAAAGGAAATGGGGAAGGAACTTTTAAATCATAACGCACCTAACCTTTCTTCTGAAGAAAAAATGGCCATAAGACGCCGTCAGCTCACCTGTGACCTTTTTTTGACAAGCACCAATGCTCTTACTTTAACCGGTAATCTCGTCAATATCGACGGTACGGGAAACCGCGCGGCATCCATGTTTTTCGGCCCCCGAAAGATTATAATAATAGCGGGCAGAAATAAAATAGTCGGTAGCATAGAAGAAGGTTTAAACAGGATAAAAATGTATGCTGCACCAGCCAATGCAAGACGCCTTAATCTGTCCACTCCATGCGCCAGTACCGGCTTTTGTGCGGACTGCAATTCTCCCGAGCGCATTTGCCGCATAACAACTATATTGGAAAGGAAACCGTTATTGACCGACATTCACGTTTTGGTTGTAAACGAGGACCTCGGCTTTTAAAGCTTTCATGCCTTCCGGTAACTCCTCCTTCTGTATCGCAAAAGCATTTAAGAAACATTAATCTTAGTCATTTAAAAATAAAATACAATTCACAAAAACACTATTTGTTATATTAACTACTAAATCTTTGACATAGACCAAACATAAAAAAATAATAGCAGGGAAGAATTTTTTGTTTTATAATTAAATTAATAGCAAATCTTTTTTTTAAGGGGAAGTACCATGGCGCTGATTTGATGTACACCAAAACCAGCAGGTTTTGAAGGCCTCCTGCAGGAGGTCTTTTTAGCATGCAATTTCTCGGAGGTGTACATCAAATGAATAGAAGAAACTATTTTTTAATGTGCGCTGTAGTATTTCTCCAGGGATTCGTGTTTTACGGTCCCATAGCCACTTTATACAGGCAGGCTAAGGGACTTTCGATGTATGATATATTTTTCATTGAATCAGTTTCTCTAATTTTAATGATTGCATTGGAAATACCGTGGGGATGGTTTGCAGACAGGTTTGGTTACAAGTTGACCCTGGCTATTTCAAACTTTTTATTCTTCCTATCAAAAATAGTTTTTTACAGGGCAGATTCCTTTAGCTTATTTTTACTGGAGAGGATTATTCTTGCCTTATCAATAGCCGGAATTTCGGGATGTGATATTGCGCTACTTTATGCATCCATTGAAAAAAAGGAGTCGGAAAGATATTTCGGGATATACGAAGCCGTTTCGACTCTTGGATTTTTTCTTGCATCACTGGCTTCTACAGCTGTAGTCGGGGTTTCAATGGAATTTGCCGCTAAGCTTACGATTTTCCCTTATGGGTTTGCATGGATATTAACATTGTTTCTTCAGGAGACAGGGGGCAGGATCGAAAAAAAACCTTTTCTTTTAACCAGCCTCAAAAATGCGTTTAATAATGGGAGAATGTTATTGTTCATCATAGCTGTGGCACTGGTTACACAGGTCAGCCATTCCACGACGATCTTCTTGAATCAGGTTCAGTATATGAAAAGCGGCATTAACCTCAGGTATTACGGGATAATTATGGCGGGGGTGCAACTGCTGCCGGTTTTTTCTGCAAAAACTTACACTATCACCGGGAAACTGGGTCAGAGTTTATCTATGAAATTGTTTTTCGGCGTCATTTCAACTGCTTGTTTTATACTGTCCCGTACGAAAAACCCTGCCTTTAGCGTTTTATTCATCGCTCTTATAGGAACGTGCTATGCTCTATCCCGACCCATATTTCTGGATATACAAAACAAATCCATAATCACAGATAGCAGAGCTACCCTTTTATCGATTTACTCTATGATCATCAATATAATATGCGCAGTTGTAAACCTGATAATAGGAAAGGCTGCAGATATTTCCATAGAGACGGCTTTTACCGCGTGCGGTATTGCTGCGACGGTGGCATTTATTTTAATCAACGTTTATTTTAACTTTCCTATTGGGAAGGTCCCTTCCGGGGAAAGGGGAATCCAAGATGGTAATTCTTTAATCTGATGCCTTTCTACAAACGGGAGGAAAAACCCCTCCACTTTGAACTGCCCCCTGTCAAGTAGACAGTGGAAATAATTAAAATTCTACGCAAAGCACCAATCAAAAATGGTTGGTGCTTTATTTATGCCGCAATACCTGAAAGATAATTGCGGTATTCAATCGGCGTCATGCATTTTAAGCGTTTCTGGTATCTTCTCGTATTGTAGTAATCTATATATTCTTCAATGGCTTTCTTCAAACTATCATAGTCTTCAAATTTATGTTCAAATTTATGTAAGTAATACATCTCCGATTTCAGGATTCCCCAAAATCCCTCCATAGGGCCATTATCTATGCAGCAACCTACCCTTGACATGCTCTGTGTCATCCCTGCCTTATCCAGTTTTGCATTAAAGATTTTACTGGTATATTGGAAGCCTCGATCACTATGAAAAATAGGTTTTGCATCAGGATATCTGGCAACTGCTAAATCAAAAGTCTCAAACACAAGCGCATTATTGTTCGAACGGCCAACGACGTAAGATACTATACTTCTATCTCCAAGATCAAGGATGGCACTCAGATATGCTTTCTGTCCATCACCATATTTAAATTCTGTTACATCTGTAAGCCATTTCTCACATATATGTTCTGCCTTGAAATCCCTGTTAAGTATATTCTCAGCAATAACTTCAGGAGTTGATTTTATGTAGTTATATCTATTTTTCCTGCATACTGATTTTAGGCCAATTATATTCATCAGCCGATAAATTCGTTTATGATTAACTTTAAGATTGTATTCACGGCGAAGCTTGATGGTTATTTGCCTGTAACCTAATATGCCATCTCTTTCCTCATATGCTTCCCTGATAAGAATAAGCAATTTCTCGTTTTCAAGTTCATTTTGGCTCTTTTCCCTATGTCTCCACTTGTAGTAAGCAGATCTGCTAACTCCTGAGATTTTACATAGAGCTGAAACAGGGTAGTGTTTATGTTCGGATAACATTTGAATGGCCTGGTATATTTCTTCATGCTTAACCAGGCTTAATACCGCCTCCTTTCTATCTCCTCGAGTTTTTTTAAGAAATCTATCTCCATTTGTTGCCTGTAGTTTTTTGATTCAAGCAATTTATTCTGCGCTTTCAGTTTTTCCATTTCAGACATTTCACTTTCATTTTTTCTTTTACCACGTCTATCCTGCAGGGCTTCAACACCGCCGTTTTCATATTTACTTACCCATGTATAAACCTGTTGATAAGACACCTGATATTTCTGAGCAGTTTCAGCGTAATTATTCTGATGTTCAATACAATATTTAACTATTTCAACTCTTTCATCATAAGTGGTTTTTCTACCATTAGTCATTATAGGCGTTCCTCCTGTTCCAGAAGTTTTCAGTTCCTTATGACTATTATACTTCAAAACCCACTCATGAAGCATTCTTTTTGAACGTATCCCATATTTTACACATATATCTAACTGAGAGCTAGTACCCGCAAGATAGTCTTTTACAGCCATTTCTTTTAATTCCGCAGAGTAATAAGAGTTCTTTGAGGTAGTGATTATACCTTCAATACCTAAGGATTGATAATTACAAATCCATTGTCTCAAAGATTTAGGATTAATCCCAATCAAAGTGGCAACATGGTTAATCGATTCTTTTCCTTCTATGCACATTAGAACGTATTTTAATTTCTCGTCTGTTGAAAATTTACTTTTTCTTCCCATAAAAATATGCCCCTCCTTATGTTAAACAGTTTTATTATTTTAACTGTCTACCACAAGGGGAGCATATCATTCGGAGGGTTTTTTACACTTTATATATTCTAACAATTCTCAGTTATTATATAAAAAAACCTAAAAATAATTGACGTACTCCAGAGAAGAGATAGTGTAAAATATTTTTAGGTCGAAAAGGAGGAAAAGCAGAAAAAATGTAGAAAAAAGACCTCACCATCCTACCAAAGGATGAGTTAAAAAACTCAACAGGAAGGTGAGGTCTTTATGGAAATAATTCTATGCATACTCAAAACATTCCTGCTTTGTGCAGAAAAAATTTTTGGTTTACTTACAGGGAAATATACTTTATCTGAATTTGAGATTGAACTTGAAAAATTACTGAAAGATTTAGGAAAGGAAATATGCAGGATAGTATTGCAAGAACTTGATGAAAAAATATATAAAGACAAAAAAGAGAGGGAAAATTGGAGAGTAGTCCAGAAGAACTGCGAAAGGACTATAACGATGAAATTTGGGATGTAACATACAAAAGGCGTTATTACGAAGATAAAAAAACAGGGGAAAAAGCTTATCTTGCAGATAGAGCTGCTGTTATACAAAAATATGAGAGGATAGATGTGGCATTAAAAGCTGAGATAACGGATTTATCGACAATGATGTCATATGAAAAAAGCACCCGGGAAATAAAAAGTAATTTGGGGTAAAGTATTTACCCAATGCCATATATGTGTTAGACCTTTATCATTTACAAAAGTATATAACAACTGCTTTGAAGGATGACAAAAAAATGAAGAAGGCATTATGGAAAGAAATATTTAAAGGTGACAAAGAGAAAGTAACAGGGATATTAATCCAGAAATACAATGAATACGAAGGAGAAGGGGATAAAAATCTTGTAAGGAAATGCATAGATTACATAAAAAACAATTGGGAAGGGATATATTCGTACAATTTATACAAAGGAGAAATAACAGGATGTAGCGCAGAAAGCCATGTAAGCCATGTATTGTCTGAAAGGTTATCGAGAGGGCCATTATCGTGGAGTAAGATAGGTGCCCATAAGATGGCGCAATTAAGGGCGGTAAAAGCAAGCGGCATATCGATTAAGGAAATGATAATAAAGCAGCGATTTGAAGATTTAAAGCCTGTAGAATTGCCCAGGACTACTCTATACAAGGCAAAACAGCAGATAAAAAAGATAAATGAAAAATATGGGACTATACGAGATTTACCAATTCTATTAAACAAGAAGACATTTACAAGTATGACAATAAAGTCATTATTACAGCAAATTAATATTTAATAGAGAAGGCTAAGAAGGTAAAACAAAAGAGGGATATTACAACCATTATATGGTAATATATGGAAATATTTTATGTTACAACAATTCATATAAAAAATTTTTTTCCTTCATCTAATGGGAAGATGGTGAGTTTTTAAAAAACCTAAAAATACTTGACGCGATCAAGGTTGATTCCGAGCTTTTCAAAGCTCTCACGAATTGAATATCTTTAATATTAATACTATTTAACTCATCATATATTGAGAGTTTGCCTGCATTAGGGGAACGGAAAATAGAATGTTTATCGGCATAAATAGAGGTAAGGAAACCAGTCAAAGTGACATTTTAACAGAGAAATTTTAATATGACATTATCACAGAAATACAACACAAAATTTTTAAAATATATTGACACCGGTAAGTAAAAATGTTATATTTGAAACGTACAAAAAATTGTATATTGTCCGGGTGATTAAATGATTAGGGATCTACTAACCAAAAATGGGATTGCAGTAATGATGTTAGCACGAGAAATGCTTTCTTTAAAATGTGGAGATAGAATTGAAACAATAGGAGAATATGCTAAAAAATTTGATCTCGGGCGTGGCACAATCCAAACTGCTTTAAAGTATTTAGAAGATAACAAAGCTATTCAATTGGAACCTCGAGGTCACTTAGGGACTTATATAACTGATATTGATTATAAAAAATTATGGGAGTTTGCGGGGCTTAATATTATTTCTGGCGTAATGCCACTTCCATATTCGAGAAGATATGAAGGATTAGCGACAGGTTTATATAAAGCGTTTGAAAAAGGGAAAATACCTTTTAATATGGCATATATGAGAGGAAGCGAAAGAAGATTAGAAGCATTATTGAATGGAAAATATGATTTTGCAATAATGTCTATGTTAGCGGCAAAATTATATATTGAGTCTGGAAAAAATATAAATATAATAATTGATTTTGGCCCTAATACGAATGTAAGTACTCATCGTATAATTTTTTCAAATACTGCGAAAAATTCGATTGAGGATGGGATGAAAATTGCTATAGATCCCACCTCAATAGACCAATTTATATTGACTTACTATGAATGCGAAGGTAAAGATGTAGAGTTTATAGAATTGCCTTATAATCAAATTATACCTTATATAATGGAAGGTAAGATAGATGCGGCTGTATGGAACTATGATGAAATAGTTGACAGAGGACTGCCTATTAAAAGTGAACCACTTAAAAACAAGAAATCGAAAAAAATTAGTGAAGATAATACCCGTGCTGCTTTAGTAGTTAAAAGAGATAATTGGGGTATTGATAAAATAATAAATAGAATTGTTGATAAAGAAGAAGTTGTAAAGATTCAGGAACAAGTATTATTGAATAAATTATTTCCAGAATATTGATTTATAATTATTAATTTAGTATTTTTTGAAAAATATAGAAGATATATATATTACAATACAAAATACTGTATAATGTTTGGAGGGTTTTAAGTGAAGGATAATGTTGTAAATAGAATAGATTTGTTAGTACAAGGTAGTGTGATCGATTTTGATACTGGAGAAGCTATCAAAAAAATTGATAAGGAATTAATAGTAAATCATAAAATTTGTACTGAGGATGAACACTATGAGATGTTTATTACTCATTTAGCAATGTCTGTAAAAAGATTAAAAGAGGGAGAAAAGTTAGAGCTTACAATAGATGAGGAACTTTTTAACGAAGTTAAAAATTGTCCTAATTATTATAGAGCACTTGATATTTTACAAAATATAGAAAATATAATTGAAATAAAATTACCCGAATCAGAAAAAAGATTTGTGTTATTACATTTGTGTAATCTTTTAGAAAGGGGTAAAAGTACATGATAAGATTCGTTGTAGGTGGAGCTGTTGATAAACAAAAAGTTGCTCAAAAGATAAAGGAAATAGGAGGTGATAAAGTAAGTGTTGAAATAAAATCGGATATTGAGGCTGCAATGGCTGTGAAAAATGGAAAGGCAGATTACTATGTTGGTGCTTGTGCAACAGGAGGTGGTGGTGCTTTAGCTATGGCAATGGCTATATTAACAGCTCAAAAATGTGCAACTATCTCTATGCCTGGGAAACCACCACATGAAGCCGACGTTAAAAAAGCAGTAGTTGAAGGAAAAGTAGCGTTTGGATTTACTAATGACCATATTGAAAAGGCGGTACCTTACATTGTAAACGCAATTTTAGAAAAATAGGGATTGGAGGATAAAAAATGAAGATAGTATTAATTGCTTTAATTGGTGCTTTGGCAGCAATTCTTGCGAATAGTGGTATTGCTGTATTTAATGATGGGCTAAGACCTATAATGCCTGAATATCTAGAAGGTAGAATGAAAAAAGCAGAATTTGCTGCAATGAGTTTTGCTTTATCTTTTGGACTCGTAATCGGTTTTGGAATACCAATTTCAATTGGTGCTACCATATTACTTGTTCATAGTATTTTACTCGGGACAGATATTATAGGAACATGGTCACCAAAAGGTAAAATAGGATATGCTGTTGCTGGAACAATAGGAGCTCTGTGGGGAATAGGACTATTGGTAGGATTACAATGGATTGTTAATGTATTCAAAAAATTACCTGTTAATGTTTTCAATTCAATGGGACAAATAGGTACACCTGTAATATTTGCTTTTGCAGCATTTCCTGCATTAGCAGTTGCATACCAATATGGTGTTAAAAATGGGCTTATTACTTTAACAATATCGGCATTAGTTAGAACTGTAGTAGCAAGATTTTCTCCAATAGTTATTGGAACAAGCAAAATAGCTTTGAATCCAGAAGGTATGGCATTAGTTACTGGAATGATAGTTTTACTTATCTATGCTATGAGAGAAAAGAGAGAAGAAAATTCAACAAATGTTGCTGCTTTATTTACTGAAAGAGTAGACAGGATAAAAAAGAATGTTTGGGTACTTGCTATAATGGGTGCTCTTGTAGCGGCAGCCACGTCTTTGCATATTTTAGCAGGCGATCCAATTTCTCTATCATTGGTTTCTAAAGGTAATTATACAGATGCTGCTTTAGTTGCATTAGCGAGAGCAATTGGTTTTGTACCTTTAGTCGCAACTACTGCTATTGCCACCGGTGTATATGGTCCTGTTGGGATGACTTTTATATTCGCAGCGGCTTTGTTTGCGAACAATATACTGCTTGCAGCAATACTAGGATTTGTAATAATTTTTGCAGAAGTTTACCTGCTGGGAGGTATAGCGGGATTTTTGGATAAATTCCCAGGGATTAAAAAGTCTTCAGATAACATTAGAACAGCGATGGGACAATTATTGGAAGTGTCATTGTTAGTTGGCGGTGCGAATGCGTCTAATATGGTGTTGCCTGGATTAGGGATATTTATTTTAATCGGGTTATACCTTTTAAATGAAATTGCAGGAAGACCTATTGTGAGAATGGCAGTTGGACCCATTGCAGCAATATTAGTTGGTATTCTTGCTAACATATTGGCGGTTTTTGGACTGTATGTTCCACCGGTTAAATAAAGAGGGGAATTCCCCCTCTTCCATATAATAAATTTATTAGGGTGAATGTTATATATGAATGATAAAATAGTTATGCAAAAAATAAATGAGATGGCAAGACTCGCATATGCGATAAATATAGCACGTGATAATTTAGGTTATTCTGTTAGATATATTAATTATATGGCAATAAAAAAAGCTGTAGAAGCGTTAAAAGTATATGATAAATTATACTTTTATGGAATAAAAAATACATCACAAATTAAACGCGAATATTTGCAAAAATTATCTAATGTTGGAAATTATATATGGCTTACAGTTGATGAGATGTCAAAAGGCGGTAGAGCAATTGATATTGAGAGAATAAACCCTGTTACTGGCAGGCCGATGACGGGCTCTACAAGCGCTGGTTGTATCAATGTGTTATTAGGAATAAATGATTTTGCTATTGGCACTGATGGTGGGGGTTCTGTGTTGGGGCCTGCGATGTCTTGTAATTTGTATTCTATCATGGCAAAAGGATTAGGCCTTGAAGGTAAAAAATTAAAAAAATCAACAGATGCTATAAATTTCTTACCTGGTATTGGAATAATTTCAAAGGATTTATTCGTATGTAAAGATGTGTTGTGTAACCTAATAGATTTGGATGATATAATAGATTTTCGCAATTTAAAAGTTGGAATTCCACGAAAAGGCGATATAAACCTTCCGATTATTGGTGACGTCCGTGAAGATTTATATGATGTTGAAAGAGTTTTATCAAAAGAGGGTGTTCCAGTAATTGATATTGATTTGAAGGATGTATTGAAAAGAGAAGATGCTATATATAAGCTTAATAAAGCTTTTGAAGAGGTAGATGTAGTGATAACAAAAGAAGGACCTATTGATATTTTTGGTTTAGGGGATTCGGTTTTAGGTACTATGGGATATGTCGGAAGTTATATTCAAAATAGTTCAGGAAAATATTTAATAAAAGTTGCTAACATGGTAAATACTACAGCTCTTACAATACCATCAGCGAATTTAGGTGTAGGGATTTTAATAATGGCGAAACAAGGAAATAAATATGGTATATGTGCTATTAAGCTGGCAGAGATAGTTGATAGCAATATTAGTCATCCAAAACTATTTTATGAATATTTTAACACTAAAGAATATGATGATATTTTATTTGAGGTGAATTAAATGATTTTAGATAATAATACTGGTTTTAAAGATATAGGTTATACTCTTATACATGAACATTTGACTATTGATTTATCAAGAATCAAAGAAGATGATGATGCCAAACTTGATGATGTAGATAGCTTAATTGAAGATTTAAAAGAACTCAAAAAAAGTGGCATAGATACTATCGTTGATGTTACAAACATAGGTATGGGTCGAGATATTGAAAGAATCAAGTATATTTCTGATATTTCAAATATGAATGTGATTTTATCTACTGGATTTTATAAAGAACCTTTTTTGCCGGAAATAGTTTATAAGAGTTCTGTTAAAGAATTGGCTAATATATTTATTGATGAAATTATTAAAGGAATCGATGGTACAAATTATAAAGCATCTGTGATAGGCGAGATTGGCACAAGTAAAGAAGAAATAAAAGTAGTAGAAAGAAAAATTTTTGAAGCTGCTGCGATTGCACATAATGAAACAGGAGTACCTATAATAACTCATACAACGTTAGGTCTTCTAGGATTAGAACAAATTAAAATTTTTAAAAATATGAAAGTAAATTTAGAAAATGTAGTTATAGGGCATATTGATTTAAACATTGATATGGATTATTATTTAACTTTACTTGATAATGGATGTTATCTTGCTTTTGACACAATTGGTAAAACTAATTATCAACCAGATGAGTTAAGAGCAATATCTATAAAGAAACTTATTGACAAAGGATTTATTAACAAAATTCTCCTTTCATTGGATATTTCAAGGAAATCTTATCTAAAAAATTATGGTGGTTTTGGCCATTCATATATAGTAGAAAAATTTATTCCTCTTTTAAAAAACAATGGGTTAACAGAAGAAGATATAAAGACTATATTATACAAAAATCCATTGGACTTGATTGGAGGATAAAAAATGATTACGTATCCTATTAAACAGATTAGCCTAGAGGAAGCAATTAATTTGCAGTTTAAATTGGTAGATATAATCCAATCAGTTTTTCGAGGACATGAATTACTCGAAGCTGGTGATTATGGTGTATCATTAGAACTTGGACGACCTAAAACCACCGCGAAAGTTGAGAAGGTTCTTGCTAAATTTTTTGATGCAGAAGACTCTGCTTTAGTGAGAGGTGCTGGGACGGGGGCTATGAGACTCGTTTTTAATAGCTTATTAAAACCTCTTAATACATTACTTGTGCATGACGCACCTGTATATCCTACAACACAAAACCTTATGGATATGATGGGCCTTAAGCTTTTAAAAGTAAACATGAATAATTTAGATTCATTTGATATATTAAAAAATACAAAAGTTGATGCTGTGTTAATACAACATTCAAGACAAAAACCTGATGACAGTTATGAACTTGAAAAAGTAATAAAAGTTATTAAATCTATAACTAATGTTCCTATTATTACTGATGAAAATTATGTAGTTATGAAAGCTCCATATATAGGTGTTCAGTTGGGAGCAGATGTTTCAGTATTTTCTATGTTTAAATTGTTGGCACCGGAAGGAATTGGATGTGTAGTAGGCAAAAAATATATTATAGACGAAATTCGAAAATTAACTTATTCAGGTGGGAGCCAAGTGCAAGGACCTGAGGCAATGGAAGCTTTAAGGTCACTTGTATATACGCCTGTTTCATTAGCTATCCAAGCAATGCAGGTTGATGAAATAGTAAATAGGCTTAACACTGGAGAAATAAAAGGGGTAAAAAAGGCATATGTAGCAAATGCGCAATCAAGAGTTGTATTAGTAAAATTTGAAAAACCAATTGCGGCAAAAGTATTAAAGTACGCTGAAGAGATGGGAGCAGTGCCTTATCCTGTAGGTTCTGAATCAAGATATGAAATTGGTGCTATGTTTTACAGAGTTTCAGGAACTTTTATTGAAAATAATCCAGATATAAAAAATTATGTAATTCGCATTAATCCAATGAGAGCAGGTGCTGATACTGTTATTAGAATTTTAAAAGAAGCTGTAAAAAAGAGTTTGACTTAGGAGATGAGGCAATGTTTCTTAATATGGTTATTGAAAGAAATCCACAACTTATTATAGAAGTTACCAAATTACACAGAGACGGTGTTATTGAACCAAATACTTATGTGCTAGATGTTGATAGTATTTATGAGAATGCAAGATTAATTAAAGAAACTGCTGATAAATATAATATTAGCTTATATTATATGACAAAACAGTTTGGAAGAAATCCTATTATTTCAAAAATCATTGAAAAGGCGGGAATTGATAAAGCAGTAGCTGTAGATTTTGATGAGGCAAGGGTATTGTTTGATAATGGTCTTAAAATAGGGCATATAGGACATTTAGTACAAGTCCCAAAAAATGATATTAAATTATCTTTACTCATGAAACCAGAAGTTATAACATGTTTTTCATATGAAAAAGCAAAAGAAATATCAGATAACGCAAAAGAGCTTGGAATTACGCAAGATATATTATTAAGAGTAATAGATGAAAATGATGTAATATATCCGGGTCAAGAAGGAGGTATATTTCGTGGAAAGTTAAAAGAAACAGTTCATCATATATTAAAATTGAAGAATATAAAAATTGCTGGTATTACATCCTTTCCATGTTTGCTTTATGATTATGAGAAGAAAGAAATTACACCAACGCACAATATATATACACTCTTAAAAGCAAAAGAAATATTGAATGAAATGGGGCTTGAAATCTGGCAAGTAAATGGGCCCAGTGCTACATGCTGTAATTCAATACCGCTTTTAAATAAGTATGGTATTACTCATGGAGAGCCGGGGCATGCTTTATTGGGGACGACTCCTTTACATGCATATACAAAACAGCCTGAAAAGCCAGCTATAGTATATGTGTCAGAAATATCTCATGTAAATAATGGGAAAGCTTATTGCTATGGTGGTGGATTTTATCCGAGGTCAAATGTTAAATATGCGTTAGTATCAAATAATCCTGAAGATATTTTAGATAGATTATTTGATGTTGAAGAATTACCACCGGAATCAATAGACTATTATGGAAGTATACTTTTAAACAATAGAAAGGTTAACGTAGGGGACACTGTAATATATTCATTTAGAACACAAATATTTGTAACAAGAGCAAAAGTAGCTCTTCTTGAAGGGCTATCTTCAGGTAAACCAAAATTAACGTATATATTTGATTCAAAAGGTAATCTTTTAAAGGATTTAAGAAAGAAGGATAATAAATGAGAGCCTTAATTCTTGTAATAGATAGTCTTGGGGTTGGTGAAATGGCTGATGTCCCTGAGGTACGTCCGCAAGATATAGGAGCAAATACTTTAAAACATGTTTCTGAATATAATGATAATTACAGTTTAAATAATTTAGAATTAATGGGAGCAGGCCTTATAGTTGAGAGTAAAAATATAAAAAAAGTAAGCAATCCTATTGCAAGCTATGGGTGTTCAAATTTAGAACATGAAGGAGCAGATACTTTTCAAGGGCATCAAGAGATTGTTGGTTCAAAGCCTAGAAAAGCTTTGGTACAGCCTTTTAAAGAGTGTATAGACAAAGTAAAAACTGAGTTAGAGAAAGCAGGATTTGATGTTACTATACCAAATTCTAAACACCCATTTTTATTGGTAAATGGTGTTGTAACAATAGCAGACAATATTGAAGCTGATATAGGTTTAAACTACAATGTTACTGCTCCTTTGGATTATATTTCATTTGAAGAAGAATTGAAAATCGGACAAATAGTAAGAGATAACGTTAACGTTGGAAGAGTTATCGTATTGGGAGGAAAAGGGATCACAATAAATGATATATTAAATGCGGCAGAAGAAAAATCGAATAATATCGTTGGTATAAACTGTACAAAAGCTGGTGTGTATAATAAAGGTTATATGGTGAGACATCTTGGATATGGAATAGACCCAAATGTCCAAGTGACAACTATTTTGAAGAAACATAGTTTTGATGTATCTCTTATTGGAAAGGCTGCAGATGTTATAAACTGTGATGGTGCAGATTATAATCCATGTGTTGATACAGAAACTGTATTAAGTATATTATTGAATAAGTTAGACAGTATATCTAATGGTTTAATAATGGCAAATGTACAAGAAACAGACCTTGCAGGGCATTCACAGGATGTAGAAAAATACGCCGAAAAATTAAAACTTGTAGATGATTATATACCTAAAATTATTGATAAAATGAAAGGGGATGATATTTTATTTATAACTGGTGATCACGGTAATGACCCCACTATAGGGCAAAATCATCACACAAGAGAAAAAGCGCTTCTATTGGTTTACGGTAAAAAATTAAGACCGGTAAAATTAGGGGAAAGAAAGACTTTATCAGATATAGGAGCTACTATAGCAGATTATTTTGATGTTGAAAAACCAAAAAATGGAGAGAGCTTTTTGAATATGATGAAATAAGGAGATGTTCTATCTCCTTTTTCTATATTATTTCACTTGAAGGGAGAAGTCCATATGAGAATAATAGTTCCAATAAAGCAAGTACCTGAGAAGAGTAATGTAAAAATGGATCCTATAACAGGGATAATGATAAGAGAAGAAATCGAAAAACAGCGATAAGGTTAAAAGAAAAATAAGGAGAGGAAATAATTGTTATATCGATGGGTCCCGAAAAAGCAATAGAGGCAATAAAAAGAAGCAATTAAAATGGGATGCAATGATGGGATACTTTTATTAGATAAAAAGGAAGTGTAAATAATTTTTAGTATTTCGGAATCGCATAAGTTTAGAATCGCCACCTTTCATTATAGTTATTGAACTCGGTTGAGTAAACCAGACAATTGTAAATCGTTAACACAGTAAAGATGACTGGATGAAGCCTTTTTTTCATTATTCGTTAACGGTAACCGAAAGTGGGTGTACACCTATTCAATTCTGAGATAATAGACTAAGTAAAAGAGTTATTACAACGCCTGCTCCACTGAGAGAAAATAAGATATTTATATGGGGAAAAGGGATAGGAACAAGTTGTTTACAATCATATATTGTCTCCCAATGTACTGGCCCCCGATTATTTGGACTTAAACGACTAACACTCCCCGACTCGCATTATTTTTTAAAATTTCTTCGTAGAATTTTCTTGGCGTCATATAGCCCAGTGAGGATGGGGCCTTATAGTATTGTATTCCATCATAAAATTATCAAGTCCTTTTATAAACGAGCCATATCCTGCAAAGTCATTTAGCATGACAACTCTTCCTTCAATGTCCTGAAAAATCGCTCTATGTTAGGATTTCTCTCCGGGGATCTTACGGGTATTCGCTCGTGTAATATCCCCTGACGTTTGCAAAAATCATGAAATTCCTTGGATTTAAACTGAGGGCCATTGTCTGTTCGGATTGTGAGATTTCCTTGAATATTCCTTGTTACCATGGATTTTAAAACTGTTTTTACAACATCATGGCCTGTTATAGAAAAACCCGCTTTATAACCCATTATTTCCAAGGTGTATGTATCTATTATACCAAGAACGAAAACAATCTTGGGGAAGAGGGTTATATATGTGATATCCATTTGCCAATGAGTATTAGGTGCATTTACTGCAACTTTTTTGAAGGCTATTGGACATTCCGTAGGCTTATTATGCTTTTCTATTGGCAAGAGAAGATCCATTTCCTTACATGCCTGTATACTTTCTTCTTGTTAATCTTTATACCAAAATTAAATCTCAATAGAACCGTAAGTTTCTTGTATCCATACCTTGGATATTCTTCGGCGAGGTCAAAAAGTATTGTCTTTATTGCTTCGTCAGTTATAATTTTGCCATTTTTTGTCTTTGAAAAGCCGGGAATAAGGCTTCCTCGGCTTATACTACATTTTTCTTCATGAGGTTTGTAAAAGAATGTACTTTTAGGAATACCTGCTATTTAGCCCCCTAATAACTTTGGACAATTAGACCAAATATGATAAACTAAAATTCAAGGGGGTTAAATAGATGCCAGGTAAAAAATATGAACCAGAATTTAAACAAAAAATTATTAAAGAAGCTTTAGAAACCGGTAATTGCTCTATCGTTGGAAGAAAGCATAATATTTCTTCCAGTATAGTTGCAAGATGGGTCAGAGAATATAAACGAAATAATGAGCCTGCTGGGATAAATAAAAACCAATTAATAAATTACGAGCCTACAAATATTAAAAACCTCGAAAAAGAAAATGAAAGCCTTAAAAAATTATTAGGAGAAAAAGATTTAGAAATAGCTATTCTACGTGATCTTTTAAAAAAACCCGCCCACATGGATAAATGCCGGATATAAAGCAAATTTAGTTTTAAAAATATTAAGGATTAGCCGTTCAACATATTACTACAATAAATCCTATAAAAAAGAAATCAAAAACAATAAAGGTGGTAGACCTTACCCCGGTTACTCTTTTAATAAAGAAGGAAAACGTATATGCGATGAACAAATAAAAGAATGGCTATGTGAATTAATTGAAAGTGAAGGAGAATTTTACGGTTATATAAAACTAACAGTTTGTCTGAGGAAAAAATACAACCTTTATATAAACAAGAAGAAAGTATACCGTCTTTGTAAAGAATTAGATATATTACGTCCTCAAAGGCAAAAGAAAATAAAACATCCAAGGAAAATAGCGCGAAATCGTGTAATTACTGCTCCCAACCAATTATGGGAGATAGATGTTAAATATGGTTATATTGCCGGTGAAGATAGATTCTTTTTTATTGCACCGATAATAGATGTATATGACAGTTCTATAGTTGATTGCCATATTGGCCTTTCCTGCAGTGCTTTAGATATTGCTATTACATTAAAAAGTGCATTATTTAAAAGGGCAATATACGATAATGAAGAAAAAACACTCATTTTACGTTCTGATAATGGACCTCAGTTTATTAGCAGCCTATTTGAAGAAACCTGCAACAACTTGAAAATAGAACATGAAAGAATACCTTTCAAAACACCCAATAAAAATGCTCATATAGAATCTTTTAATAATATTCTTGAGCATGAATGCTTAGCATGTAATGAATTTGAAACATACGTAGAAGGCTATAAGGCCGTGTCGGAATTTATTAAATTTTATAATGAAGTCAGAATACATTCCGGTATAAATTATCTTAGCCCAAATGAATTTTATCTAAAGACTCTATTGAATTTGATAGATCCTGTAGAAGTAAGAGTTTAATACAAATTTAAAGATTTTATATAAAAAATGAACTTTTTAAAGTCAAATTGTCCAAAATTAAGGGGTTAAGCCGTTTCCACCTTCATCATGATATTTCTCGTTATGAATATTTCACCGCCGATGCTGGCTTCGATAGCACTCAAACCTGATTCAGATTCAGAAGGTGTCCCTTTGTGTCCTAAAAATCCCGGTTTAAAGTTCAAATACGATGGATTTTGTAAGTCCAGAAATCGGATTAAATGGGTATGTCCTTTGACTAAACGAGGAAAAAGAGGTTACATCTGCACTTGCCCCGATCCCTGCACTAATTCCAAAAGTGCCGAATGGTATACACTTATTCCGAGGACAACTACCGTAGAAATACCCCTATTCCGAGAAATTCAAAGTTGTGGGAAAAAATTTATTCGCAACGTATTGCTGTGGAACAGTCAATTTCTAGATTAAAACTTCCATTAATGCTCGGTCGTCTTACTGTGATTGATTTTCGAAGTGCTTATTGTGAGCTTGTTTTAGCTGCAATTGCTCAGAATGTGGTGACTTTAGTCGCATTAAGAGCGAAAAAACATGACAAGGTAAGGTCACTTCGGTGGCTTGTTGCTTAAAGTTGCAATCAAGCTTAGGGGGTGTTTTTTGCCTTTTCAATCGAGCTTTTAAACTAGAACAAAATATATTCCATAATTTGTTAAATTTGAGTCCAGCCAGGTATAAGGACTTTTTTATTTTTTTACTGTGAGCATAGTTTTGCAAGCACCTAGAGAAATTTTATCATTTTGTGCGTTTTAGTCCAATTCTCTTAAGGGGCCAGCAAGACCGTTCAAGCTACAAATGGGGAAGGTATTACAAAAAAAGGACAGCGGTGGAAAGAGTAAACAGCAGATTAGATGAATCTTTTGGATTTGAGAAACACTACATCAGAGGGAAAAAGAAAATGGAAATAAAATGCGGTATAGCCCTATGTATAATGCTTGCGATGGCCTTAGGAAGGATAAAAGAAAAACAAGCAGAAGAAATGCGTAGCCTGATAAAGCCGGTTCAAAGAAAAAAGGAGCCGGATGCCGCATAAAATAAGCAATTATGACTATAAAAAGCAATAAAAAGAATATCAAAGAAGCCACAAAAAAGTGGTTTAGTTTAGTATTGTCTTTTTTTGGTTAGAAAAATATGGAAATAAAAAACAGGTTGCATTTTGGCTTCAAAAAATTCTTTTTGTTATTTCAATAGAGGGAAAATATTGCAATAAATAAGTGATAAAAATTAAAAAAATGCTACAAAGCAAAAAGCTCTGCATAATTTACTATTGAATAATAAAAAATCTTGTGGTATTATATTTATTGCATCAGGATGTGCCGAAGTGGTGGAATTGGCAGACGCGCTGGACTCAAAATCCAGTGGGCCCAAAACCCGTGCGGGTTCGACTCCCGCCTTCGGCACCATTTTATTTAGATATAAACTTCTCCAAAGGGGGAAGTTTATTTTTTTACACAGGGGTTGTATAATGGAAAAGAAAAAAATTATTTCTTAATTTACAATATCATGCAAAAAGAGTTGAGATATATAATCATTTTTATGTAAGATATAATCAGGTATTCTTTATTATTATGATAAATAAGAAATTGATTATTTTGTAAAGTATTTTATAATATAATTAAGTGAATATTTTTAGCTTTCAGGTGCCCCAAAAAAGGGGAGAATAGGGAATCGGGTGAAAATCCCGGGCGGTCCCGCCACTGTAACGGGGATTTCCTTTACAAATTTGCCACTGGGAAACCGGGAAGGCGTAAGGGAAGGTGAACCGAAGCCAGGAGACCTGCCTGAAGAGCTTGAATCCTCGGGATGATGGTAAAGTCCCTGAGTTGTGTATTTACACGCAGCTTGGGGACTTTTTATTTTATAAAAATTTAAAGGAGGGACTTTTTATGGAGATTTTAAAAAAAGCCATGGAAGGTATTGGCGTGCTGGATGAGGTGTCAATGAAAAGGGCTCAGGAAAGGCTTGACAGCCTGACAAAACCCAGGGGCAGTCTGGGAGTCTTGGAAGAACTGGCGGTAAAGGTGGCGGGTATAAAAAAAGATGTATTTCCCCGGATAAATAACAAGGTTGTGGTAGTAATGGCCGGGGATCATGGTGTAGTGGAAGAAGGAGTAAGCGCTTTTCCCCAGGAAGTAACACCGCAGATGATTTTAAATTTCCTCTCCGGTGGTGCGGCAATAAATGTGCTTTCCCGTCACGAAGGGGCGAAAATAGTATGCGTGGATGTAGGGACAGCTGCGGATATTAACCATCCTGCTTTATTAGTAAAAAAAGTAAAAAAGGGCACCGACAATATGACAAAAGGGCCGGCCATGAGCAGGGAAGAAGCCATAAAGGCAATTGAGGTGGGTATTGAAACCGCCTGGGAAGTGATAGATAAGGGAGCCGAGCTTATTGCAACGGGCGATATGGGAATAGGAAATACAACGCCGAGCAGTGCTATTTTGGCGGTATATGCCGATGAACCGATCGAAAATTTGGTGGGAAGGGGAACCGGAGTAGATGATGAAAGGTTATTAAAGAAAATAAATGCGGTGAAAAAAGCTATAAAAGTAAACAAGCCCGACCCCGGTGATCCGGTTGACGTATTGTCAAAGGTGGGCGGTTTAGAGATTGGCGCTATTGCGGGTTGTATTATTGGGGCGGCTTCCAGAAGGGTTCCTGTTATTATAGATGGGTTTATTTCTACCGCAGGGGCGTTGATAGCATCAAAAATCGAGCCTAAAACGGTATACTTTATGATCCCATCTCACGTTTCGCAGGAACCCGGGCATAAAGTTATGCTGAAACTTTTAGGGCTTGAACCCATGCTCCATATGAATATGCGCCTCGGAGAAGGCACCGGGGCCGTACTGGCAATGAACCTGGTAGATGCCGCTTTAAAAATAATTAAAGAAATGGCAACCTTTGAGGAAGCGGGAGTATCAAAAGAGTTATAATTTACATATTGTTTATGTGATCCACATCCTTTTGACATGCAACGCAATTTTTCCCTTTTTCTTTTGCCCTGTACATCAGGTCATCCGCTCTTTTTATCAAACTATCGATTGTATCGCCCTCCAAAAAACCTGCAACCCCAAAGCTTGCGGTGACTTTTTCGGGGCAGGGGAGAGTGATTCTGGATATATTCTCCCTCAATGTTTCTGCTAAAATAGTGGCTTTTTCTACCGGCGTGCTGGGGAGAAAGATGATAAATTCCTCACCACCCCAGCGCGCTAAAGTATCAGCCTTCCTGATTCTTTCTTTTATAGTTTTTACTACATATTTTAAGGCTAAGTCACCCGTATTGTGGCCGCAACGGTCATTGATCTTTTTAAAATTATCAATATCGAGCAAAATAATAGAAAAATTTCCCCCATAACGTTTAACCCTTTCAATCTCTTCTTCCAGTTTCTTTAAAAGAAATCTCCGGTTAAAAGCTCCTGTCAAATCATCCGTATAGGATAATCTGCGAAGTCTAATTGCCTGTCTTCTAATTTTTTCCTCAAGAATTTTTCTATCGGTTATATCATCAAGAATAATCAGGGCCCCTGTAACTTTATTGCTCTCAATATGGGGTTTTATATGAACCCTTGCCCAGAAATCCTTCCCCCATATGGATTTATAAAATACTTCAAAAATTATAGTTTTATTATTTTCTAAGCATTCTTTTAGTTTTGTCGAGAATCCGTATCCCACAAGGTGGGGGAAAGTAAGCAAATTTATTTTTCTGGTTTCCTCTTCTGAAGGTGACCCCAAAATTTCCAATACTTTTTTATTGACGTAAATTATATTCCCGTCTTTGTCGCATCTTAAAATACCTACGGGGGCATGTTCAGCCAATTCAAAATACATCCTCCACATGTTCTCGATTTCAATCTGAGATTTTTTCTTTTCGGTAATATCTCTAACAATGCCAACCGCATGCCATTTTTCATTTAATTTTATAGGTGAAAGGGTAAGTTCTATATATATTGTCTCGCCATATTTGTTTTTTGCCATTAGTTCCAGTGGATTTCTCAAAAAGCTTAGGTCTCCTTTTTGCCTGAAATAATTCATATAGTCAACGAATGAGTTCTCTATTTTTTCGTAGCAAGGAACAATTAATTTATGAACATCTTCATTTATAATTTCTTTTTCCGAATACCCAAAGATTCTTTCTGCTGCAGGATTCCAGAAAACGACTTTTCCCTCATCGTTTATTACTGTAATAGCATCAAAGGCGGAATCGGTCAGCAATTTTATTATGTAGTCCTTTTCCGCAAGCTTTTTTTCGAAGACTTTTTGATAGGTAAGATCTTGTACATTAGCAACGCATAATTTCTTTCCGAGGTAATCCAGCACGTTCAGTTCTACCTGCACAGGATAAGTAGTTTTATCCTTTCGAAGATGATAGGTTTTAAAAGCTACCGAGGTTTCCTTTTTATCGCATAATTTCTGGATTAATTCTCTGATAGGACTTTCAAGGATTTCCGGCGCTATATCGCGAGGAGAAAGATTTTTTATTTCTTCTTCGGAATACCCTAAGTTTTCCCGGGCATTTTTATTTGCGGTTATAAATTTATTGTTCTGTAAATCCGTGATTAAAAGCTCATTGGGAGAATTTTCAAAAATATGTTTAAACATACTGGCAAGGTTATTGACACTGTATAGCTTCAATGCCATTTCAATAGCGGAAATAATTGCCTCATTGCTTACCTTTTTTTCTAAGTAACCATATGCCGTTGTTTCCTTTATTCTATTTATTACTTCCGGGGAAGTTTTGGCGGTCAAAAATATTATGGGAATATCCTTTTTTTGAAGGATCTTTTTTGCTACTTCAATTCCGTCCATTTCGTCTCCAAGTTCTATATCCATCAAAATCAGGTCGGGTGAAAAGGTATAAAAAGCCATATCGATGGCTTCAAAAGAATTGGACGCGGTCCGGACCTCATACCCATTTGCTGTAAGAAGATCCGACATCATTACCCTTAAAAGACGGCTGTCATCCACGACAAGTATTTTTATCCTTTCAGAATCTAAAGTTCTATTCTCAGATATTCCCATTTGTGTGCCCCCTCAAAAAATGATAAAAATTTGGCTTTTTATCAGTATTATACCATTTAGGGTTTTATGTGTTATAAGGTATTTATCAAGTTTATGAAATTTTTTATTGTCTGCTGGGCAGGTTTTAAAAATATGGATTTTTTGACTTTAAGAAGTTTAAAATTTTTTACGGAAAAGATATAATTAAAATTAGAATGTATAGTCAAAAAGGGGGTGGTCTGGTGGATCCCTTACCTCAATCGTATTGTTTTGTTTTCTTAGTAAATACACAAAATAAAAAGGGGGGAAACTCGCCGGAACCACTCCCTGCCGATGTTGTCCCCCCTAAATTTTAGGGGGTGTTATTTTTGGACATCGAAAGAAACAAGGATAATTTTAGGGAGATGTTTAGAAAAAAGGACTTTATGGCATTAAAAGAAGAAATGTCCGTGCTACCCAGCCAGGATGTGGCTGAAATATTAAACCAAATGGAAGCAAAAGAAAGTTTAATAGCTTTTAGACTACTACCAAAGGATAAAGCAGCGGATGTATTTTCGTATTTATCTGACAAAATAAGAGCCGCTTTTTCCAAAATGATTGAAGAAGATGAATTAAAAAGCCTCATTGAAGATTTATTTTTTGATGATAAAATAGATTTTTTGGAAGAAATGCCGGCTAATGTGGTTAAGAAAATACTTAAGGGAACACCGGAAAGCGAACGGAGGTTGATTAATCAGTTTCTGCAGTATCCAGAGCATTCAGCTGGAAGTATTATGACGATTGAATTCGTAGATTTAAAAGCCGATATGACGGTGGAAGAAGCCCTTTCTCATATACGCTATACGGCACCAAAGAAAGAGACCATTTATACATGCTACGTTATAGATAATCAAAGGCACCTTTTAGGAACTGTCTCTTTAAAAGACCTTGTAGTAGCTGAACCGAACCAAAAAATAGATGATCTTATGGACAAACATATAATTGCGGTTAAAACGGATGATGATCGGGAATACGTGGCTTCACTTTTTAAGAAATACGACTTATTGAGCATGCCTGTAGTGGATCGGGAAAACCGACTGGTGGGGATAATCACAATTGATGACGTTGTGGATGTTTTAGAACAAGAAAATACAGAAGATATTCAGAGGATGGGAGGAATAAGACCAAGCGAGGAATCTTATTTTAATCAGAGCCCTTTTACCATGGCCAAAAATCGATTACTATGGTTGTTTGCTCTTATGGTTTCTGCTACCTTTACCGGGCGTATTATACAACGGTATGAAGAACTTTTGCAAACTATGGTAATACTTGCCGCATTTATTCCAATGCTTATGGATACCGGAGGGAATGCTGGCTCTCAATCATCCACAATGGTTATTAGAGGTCTGGCTCTGGGCGAAATAAAATCACGAGATGCTTTAAAAGTTATGTGGAAGGAACTTGTCGTAAGTATTATTGTGGGTATATCTCTTGCAGGTTTAAATTTTTTAAGGCTAATCGCTATCGAAAAAGTAAATTATGCAATAGCTTTTGTGGTAAGTACTACTTTGATTGTCGTGGTTGTACTGGCAAAAGTGGTAGGCGGACTGCTCCCACTTCTTGCTAAAATGGTTAAAATCGATCCTGCAATAATGGCAAGTCCCCTGATTACTACAATTGTAGATGCCATGGCGCTTATTTCTTATTTTAAAATTGCCGGGATATTCTTGAAAATTTAAGGTTTTTCTATTACATTCGCTATTGAAAAATTAATGATTTGTATTATAATAAAAATAAAGTAAATTCAAACTGAATACGGTGAACTCAGGGGTGCTTTGAGCTTAAAAGGGAAAGCGGTGAAAATCCGCTGCAGCCCCCGCTACTGTATACGGAGACGAATCCAGTCCCACTGGGAAACCGGGAAGGGTGGAGGAGGATGACCCGTGAGCCAGGAGACCTGCCTCTGGGTAGATGCCGGTCCTTCGGTGGGAAGGGAAAGGCAAAAAGACGAACTTTAAACTGCAAAAAGCCTACCCTTTGGGTAGGTTTTTTTAATACTCTCCGCCGAAGGTGGAGGGTAATTTTTTTTGATGAGGTGCGTTATGAAGGGAATCGTAATCTCAGCTCCTTCCAGCGGAAACGGAAAAACTTTGTTTACAATGGGGCTATTAAAAGTATTAAAAGATATGAATTTTTCGGTATTCCCGTGCAAGGTGGGACCGGATTACATCGATACAGGGTTTCTGGGGAGGGCCGCGGGGGTAACCGCGCAGAATCTTGATCCTTTTCTTCAGGGGAAGGATTATAAAAAACTGTTAGAAAAAAATAACGACTTTTGTGTAATTGAAGGGGTTATGGGCTTTTTCGACGGTATTTCCAATACCTTTATAAATTCCACCTTTCATATAGCGAGGGAATTCGGTCTTAATTCGGTGCTCGTATACACCCCGAAGGGGGAAATGTTTTCGGCGGCGGTGAAGATCAAGGGGATGGTGGACTTCAGTAGAGGGGTAATAAAAGGGGTGGTGCTAAACAGGGTTTCCCTTACCGCCTATAAGCTGTTAAAAGAGGCCATCGAGAAATACGCGGGTGTAAAGGTGCTGGGCTACATCGAGGAGGATAAAGGGCTTGCGGTAAATTCCCGGCATCTCGGGCTCATTCAGAATACGGAGATAGAGGGATTTAACGAAATCCTGGATAGGATGGCCTATCGCATAAAAGAAAGCGTGGATGTAAAAGAGCTGCTTGGGCTTTTTGAAGAAATGGACCTACCCGGAGAAGGATTTAGCTTACCCTTGAAAACCAACCGCAAAGCCGCTGTGGCATTTGATAAAGCCTTTTCCTTTTATTACAGGGAAAATATTAATATTTTATCGAACCTTTTCGACGTTACTTTTTTTTCCCCGATGAAGGATAAACGCCTTCCCGATTGCGATTTCCTTTATATAGGCGGGGGATATCCCGAGGTCTTTAAGGAGGAGCTTTCGGAAAACCGCTCCATGCTTCGTTCCATAAGGGAATTTGCCGAAGGGGGCGGGTATATATTCGCCGAGTGCGGAGGGCTTATGTACCTCACCCGAAAAATTGACGGGTTTGAGATGACAGGGGTATTCGACGGAGAAAGCCGTATGACAGATAGGCTGCAGAACTTCGGATACGGTAAGGCAAGGGTTTTGGAAGACTGCCTCATAGGACCGAAAGGCTTTCAATTTAACGTCCATGAATTTCACAAGTCCGTTTCGAACATCAACAAAAAAAGCTGCCTCCTGATAAAAAGGGTAAGGGATGAAGGGGAAAACCCGTGCGGTTATCAGTACAAAAACACCTTCGGCATGTATCCCCACGTGAGCTTCCTCGGCAGCTTTAAAATCCTCGAAAGTATATTGAATAAAATGGGGAGGGGTTGAAATGGAAGCGATTTTGCTGATAAGTCACGGAAGCAGGGAAGACTCTACGGTAATGACGGTGGAAAGGGTGGCGAGAGAGCTGGAAAAAGCCTTGGGGAAAAGGGTGGTTCCTGCTTTTATGGAGTTCAACGAACCCGGCGTGGAAAAAGCCCTGGAACTATTATACCAGCAGGGGTATAAGAAAGTTACGGTGCTTCCCTATTTCCTCTTTTCGGGAATTCATATGAAAAAAGACGTACCAAAAATAATAAATTCCTTTGTAAGGGATAAAGGGGCCGTGAAGGTAAATATGGTTTCACCCATAGGTTACCACCCACTATTAATAGAAATCTTAAAGGACAGGTTAAACGAAGGAAGGGAAGAAAAGGGCGATGTTCATTAAGGACCCCGAATTGATAGAAAAAAAGAGCTTTGAAATTATAAAATCGGGGCTTTTAAAAAGTCACGGGGATGGAGAACTTCAAATAATCCTCAGGGCCATACACGCCACAGGGGATTTCGATTACGAAAACCTGCTGGTTTTCAAAAATAACCCCGTGGAGGCGGCGCGCGGGGCATTTGATAAAGGCTGCAGGGTATTTGCGGATACCCGAATGGCTTATTCGGGAATAAACAAAAGGTTTTTGGATGAAATGGGTGGGAAAATCTTTTGCTTCATAGATGAGGAAGAAACCAGGGTTATCGCCGAGAAAAAAAGGATTACCCGATCCATGGCATCCGTAGAAAGGGCTCTCATGGAGGGAGCGGATGTTTTCGTCATAGGCAACGCCCCCACCGCTCTTTTTTACCTTTGTTCCCTAATCGAAAGGGAAAGGGTGCTTCCCTCGCTGGTGATAGGGGTGCCGGTGGGTTTCGTTGGAGCCCGCGAGTCAAAGGAGTATTTGAGGACCATGAATGTGGCGTCCATATCCACCCGGGGAAGTAAGGGTGGCAGCAACGTGGCGGCCGCCATTTTCAACGCGTTGATGTATTCGTACCGACCGGAGGTGAAAAGGTGGAGGTAATAAGATACGGGAAAAAGATGAGATGCGGCTATACCACGGGAAGCTGCGCTGCCGCTGCCGCAAAAGCCGCTGTGATAAGGCTTCTGGGCGGGGAATGCCGCGAGGTGCGGGTGAGGACGCCCTCCGGTGAGGTGCTTTTGATTAAAATTTCAGAATGCCGCGTGGAAGGGGACGAGGCTATCTGCCGGGTGGTGAAGGATGCAGGGGATGATGCGGACGCTACCGATGGCATAGCTATTTACGCTAAGGTTTCCCTGAGAGGGGACGGCAGGGTGCTGATCGAGGGGGGCGAGGGCATAGGAAGGTTTAAAGAAAATTCCCCCTACGGGAAAAAGGGTGAGGCGGCGATAAATAAAGTTCCCAGAAGGATGATAGAGGCCTCGGTGCTCGAAGCACATCCGGGAGGAGCTAACGTTTTAATCTTTGCGCCGGAGGGAAGGGAAATTGCAAAAAAAACTTATAATCCCAGGATGGGCATAGAAGGCGGTATATCCATTCTCGGCACCACCGGAATAGTTTACCCCATGTCCGAAGAAGCTTACAAAAAGGTGATGTACACCGAACTTGAGGTGATGAGGAAGAATACCGACGAAGCGGTATTGACCTTCGGTAATTACGGTATGGAATACATAAGAAAAGCAGAGCTTTCAAAAGAAACGGTGAAAATATCCAACTTTGTGGGCGAGGCGCTGCTTTACTGCAGGGAACTCGGTTTTAAGAAGGTTACCCTGGTGGGACACGTGGGCAAGATGTGTAAGATTTCCATCGGGGCATTCAACACCTCCAGCAGGGTGGTGGATTCCCGGGTGGAAGCATTCGTCTACTATCTGGCGAAAAACGGCGCGCCGCGGGATTTAATAGAAAGCGTGGAGCGCTTTAAAACTGCTGAGGAATGCGCAAATTTTTTGCGGGAATCGGGGTATGACCGCGTGCTGGAGGACATGAAGGAGGGCATAGTGCGAAGGATTAAGGCTTATTTGAAGGAAGATAATATGAAAATCGAGGTTTTCATGTATACCTTTAAAGAAATGCAGGGGTGGGGAAAATGGTCCTCGTGGGAATAGGTCCCGGGAATCCGGAGTATGCAAGCGTCCGGGCAGTGGAGGTAATAAAAAGCTCCAAGCGGGTTTTTGCTTTCAAAAGGGTGGCCGAAAGCATAGGAGGGTTAAACAGGGTAGAATGCATACAAAACTTGGAAGACCTTTTAAAAATCGAAGGCGATTACACCCTGGTGGTATCGGGGGATCCTCTGCTTTACAGCGCGGCGGATTTTTTGAAGAGGAACAACGTGAAAATTGACGAAATAATTCCCTCCATATCTTGTTTTCAATACATGCTATCGAAGATACAAAAAAATTGGGAGGATGCTTCATTTTTGAGCTTTCACGGCAAGAATCCGGATTGGACGAAGGTCAAAAATCCGGGAATCACCATCGTATTTACCGATTTGCAAAATACTCCGGATAAAATTTCCAGAACGTTGTTTCAAAAGGGATTCAAGGGCAAGATTTACGTGGGTTTTAATCTCTCCTATGATGATGAAATAATCCTGGAAAAAATCATAGGCGATGAGATAGAAAACCTTTCGGATTTGAGTCTTGTGGTGGTGGAAATATGTGGATAAAAGATGAGGAGTTTATCAGAGGGAATATCCCGATGACCAAGTTCGAGGTAAGGGCTGTCACCCTATCCTATTTGGATATTTCAACTGGGGATGTGCTTTTGGACCTGGGCGCGGGGACGGGAAGCATTTCCGTCCAGAGCGCCCTTTTGGGCGCAAAGGTTATAGCTGTTGACAGGGAAAAGGAAGCGGTGAGGTTAATCGAGGAAAACGCGCGAAAGTTCAATGTTACCATAGAAATTTTTGAAGGAGAGGCGGTGCAAGCGGTCGGAAGGTTTAATTTCAACAAGTGCTTTATCGGAGGAAGCGGCGGGAATATAGGGGCAATACTGGAGGCTGTAAATAACAGGCTGCCCCCCGGGGGAGTGGTGGGTGCAAACTTTATAAAACCCGAGAACGCATGGAAATTTCATGAAAGGCTAAAAATATTAAATTACGAAGTAGATTCCTGCATGGTGAGCGTTGTCAGAATGGACGAAAGGGGTATTTATAAAGCCCTGACTCCGGTGATAATAGTGCGGGCTAAAAAAGGGGGATTGGGATGGGCATACTTTACGGTGTAGGAATAGGACCGGGCGACCCCGAGCTGATAACCTTGAAGGCGCTTAATGTTTTGAAAACCTGCGATGTGATTTTTCTGCCCTCAAACAGGGGTTACAGCCTTGCAGAAGCGGTAATAGAAGATTATCTTGGAGATGCTAAAAGGGTGTATCTTGAATTTCCTATGGGGGAGGACAACAACCGGGCTTACAAAAACGCAGCTATGGAAATTTTTCACATTCTCAGCGGTGATAAAAAAGGTGCTTTCGTAACCCTGGGTGATCCAATGTGTTACAGCACATTTATCTACCTTTTTGAAGAAATTAAAGCTCTCGGAGTTGAAGTGAGCATAATCCCCGGCGTACCCTCCTTCAGCGCAGTGTTTTCCCTGCTGAAAATACCCTTTGCCCGAAAAGGGCAGTCGGTGCTTGTAACGGATAAATGGTTTAATGCGGATGAATTTATTAACTCTGACAGGGTCCTGCTTTTGAAGGGCAGCGTGAATAAGGAGGCAATTTTAGCCCTGAAAAAGATGGGCTATGAGGTGTATTATGCCAGAAGGATTTTCATGGAAGGCGAAGCAATTTACACCCGGGAAGATGACATGATTAATGATGCGGATTATTTTTCGATGATTATAGGGGTGAGGGGATGAGTGTATGGTTTACTTTGTAGGGGCTGGGCCCGGGGATGTGGACCTTATCACCGTCAGGGGGAGGAAACTGCTGGAGAAGGCCGATGTGGTTATTTATGCGGGATCTCTCGTATCCCGCGAGCATCTGAGGTTTTGCAAAAAGGAAGCTATCCTTATCGACAGCTCCGGGTTGACTTTAGAGGAAATACTGGAGGTTATAAAAATCCATGAAGGTAGGGATAAAGTAATTGTCCGGCTTCATACCGGAGACCCAACCATTTACGGTGCTATAGCGGAGCAGATGGAGGGATTGAAAAAGCTGGGCATCGATTACGAGGTGATACCCGGGGTGAGCTCCTTTACCGCCGCGGGAGCGGTATTAAAAAAGGAGTTTACCGTTCCGGGAGTTACCCAGACTGTGATACTTACCAGGCTTGCCGGTAAAACTCCCGTTCCTGAAAGGGAGGATTTGACACAGCTTTCGAAAATAGGCGCTTCCATGGCGATATTTCTTTCGGTGAAGAATATAGAAGATGTGGTAAAAAAACTCAGGGCGGGTTACGGGGAGGATACTCCTGTGGCGGTGGTTTACAAAGCCACGTGGGAAGACCAAAAAATTATCACAGGTACACTGAAAGACATTTGCAACAGGTTAAAAAATGAGGGCTTTGAAAGCACTGCAATCATACTGGTAGGAGATTTTTTAACCAGTATTGGTAAAAGCAGGCTTTACTCGAAAGATTTTTCCCATGCCTTCAGGGAGGCGAAAAATTGATCGCGTGCTTTTATTTTACCGAAGATGGGGAAAAAATTGCATTTAAGATCAGGGGGCATTTTCAAGATGTAAAGATTTATAAAAAAGAAAATTATAAAGAAAATTTAAAGGCTGTGTTTGAGAATTTCGACAAAATTATTTTTATCTCTGCTGCAGGCATTGCGGTAAGGCTCATAGCCCCGTACATACGGGATAAATGGAACGACCCGGCGGTGGTAGTGGTGGACGATATGGGAAGGTACGTGATAAGTCTCCTGTCGGGCCACTTCGGCGGTGCAAACGAATTTGCAGTAAAGGTGGCTGAAGTATTAAATGCCATTCCGGTCATAACCACCGCTTCGGATTCCCGGGGATTTGAGAGCATAGACCTGTTTGCGAAAAAAAGAAATTTCGTTATAGAAAATCCTGAAGATGTGAAGGTTATCACCTCACTAATGCTACAAAAAAGGAAAATCGCGGTGTTTTCCGATATAGGCCCGGTCGAAATTAATTACCCCTGCCTTACCCGGGAAGGGGAGGGATTTATTTATATAACCTGTAAGGATAAATTTGACAAAAAATATCCTTCCTGCGTATTAAGGCCCAAGGTGCTGAACGTGGGAATAGGGTGCAAAAGGGGTACATATAAAAAGCAAATTGAGGAAGCCATAAACAGGGTATTTTTAGAAAACAATCTTAGCGTAAAATGCATAAAAATTATGGCAACCGTGGACTTAAAGCGTGATGAAAGGGGCCTTATTGAGTTTGCTGAAGAAAAAAACATACCACTAAGGTTTTTCTCAAGGGATGAGATAATGAAGGTTCAGGAAAGATTTAGAAAAAGTGAATTTGTATATAAAAGCCTGGGGGTCTACTCCGTGGCGGAACCCTGCGCCTTTCTTCTTTCTCCTGAAATTATCGTAAGAAAAACGGCGGTAAATGGGGTGACCCTTTCGGTATCCAGGGAGGTATTCGATGTCTAAGCTTTACATAGTGGGTATCGGTTCGGGGAATGTAAAAACCATGACCATGAGAGCTCTGGAATGCATTAAATCTTCCCGGGTGGTAGTGGGATACGATGGATACATTGAACTTATTAAAGACCTTGTAAAGGATAAAATCGTAATAAGTTCCGGGATGGGGCAGGAGGTAAAAAGATGCCGCATAGCTGTTGAAAAGGTCAAAGAGGGTTACGACACCTGCATCGTTTCTTCCGGGGATGCGGGTCTTTACGGTATGGCGGGGCTCGTTCTGGAGATAGAAAACCGTATAAATTTCGAGGTGGTACCCGGGGTAAGTGCGGTCTTTCTTGCGGCATCCTGTTTAGGAGCACCTCTCATGGATGATATGTGCACGGTTAGTTTAAGCGACCACCTGATACCCTGGGAGGTTGTCAAAAAACGTTTGGTAGCGGCAGTGCAGGGGGATTTTGTTATTGCGTTGTACAATCCGAGAAGTCATTTGCGCCCGTATAACCTTGAAAAAGCGGTACAGCTGCTTTTAAGCTACAGAGATAAAAATACTCCGGTAGGAATCGTTAAAAATGCGGGAAGGAAGGGGGAAAGGGTAATTATTACCACCCTCGGCAAGGTGGAATACGAGGTAGTAGATATGATGACAACGGTAATAGTGGGTAACAGCAGAACTTATATAAAGGATAATACAATAATAACTCCTAGGGGGTATCCAATTTGATTTGGGTAATAGGGGGAACTTCCGATGTCAAAAAGATTCTTTTTCTGATACACGGGAAGACGGATTACACTGTTACCGTGGCTACCGATGAGGGGAAAAGGGAGCTCGAAGGATACAATTGTCTTGTGAAGAAAATGAACTGCGATGAGATGAAGGTGTTTATCAGGGATTTTTCCGTAAAGGCAGTTGTGGATATGTCCCATCCCTTTGCGGTGGAGGTCACCCGGAATGCCAGAAAAGCCGCTCAGGAAGAGGGAATCGAATATATAAGGTTTCTAAGAAAGGGGGTAAAAACGGAAGGGTACAGGGTATTCGAAACCTTCGAAGAATGTGCCCATTATCTAAAAGAAAAGGAAGGGAATGTATTTTTCACCATAGGCTCAAAAAATATCGAACTTTTTGAAAGGATGAAAGGCAATGGGAGGTACGTCTACAGGATTTTGCCGACAGAATTCAGTATTTCCCGCTGCAAAGAATTGAACATCCCTATGGAAAACATAGTTGCCATGAAGGGCCCGTTTTCCGTACAGCTAAATGCGGCGCTTTTTAAGGAATACGAAGCAAAATACGTGGTGATGAAGGAAAGCGGGGAGGAGGGAGGTTTCAGGGAAAAAATAAAGGCTTGCGAAATACTGGGGATAGAACCCCTTGTTATAAAAAGGCCCGAAGAAAGCGGGGTCCAAAGCATTGAAGAAATACTTAATAGAATAAAAAAATTAGGATTGATAAAGTAGGGGATAGATATGCTTGGGGTACTGGGAGTAAATCCTAAGGCGGATATAAGACTCAGGGAAAAAATGGTTCTCGTGGAAAAACGCGTGGACAAAAAAATGGAAGATTTAAGGGGAGTCTGCGGGGAAAACATCATTTTAAACACCTGCAACAGGACAGAAGTATATTTCGTTGGCGATGAAGGAGGAACGAAGGACGAAATATTAAAAATCCTCGGGTGGGAAGGTTTCAAAGATTACACCTTTTATTACAGGGATGAAAAAGCAGCAGAGCACCTTTTTGAAGTGGCCTGCGGATTCGATTCACTGATACTGGGAGAAGAACAAATACTCGGTCAGGTGAAAAGGTCCTTGGAAAGAGGAAGGAATATAAAGAGCGCGGGACAAGTATTAAACAGGCTTTTTTTACAGGCCATAGCCTGCGGCAAAGAGTTCAGGACCAAAGCAAAGCTCCACGAAGTGCCCGTTTCAGTAGCGTCCATAGTATCGAAGGAGATAGAAAAAAGGGGAAAAAAGAGGGTGCTCATCTTCGGTTATGGTGAAATAGGAAGGCTCTGTGCAAAATACCTTTGTTCGAAAGATTCCTTAGAGAAGGTTTACATAGCGGTGAGGGACCTTTGCAAGGGGGAAAACCTTGGTCCTAAAGCCGTGTTCGTCGAATTTTCTCTCTGGAGGGATTACCTGAAAGAGGTGGAGGTATTGATATCGTGCACTTCATCTCCCCATATCGTGGTAAAGAAGGAAGATGTGGATGGAAAAAAGCTTTTAATCTTCGACCTTGCCGTTCCCCGGGATGTGGAGGAAGGGGCATTGGGAGTTGAAGGGCATTACAACATAGACGAAGTTTCGAGGATGAACGAGGAGAATTTGGAAGAAAGAAGAACCCTCATGGAAAATAACAGGGCAGTGTTAGAAAAACACGTCAAGGAGTTTACGGAATGGTACAGGCTCAGGGAGATTACTCCATTTATAGAAAATGTAAAAAACTTTGCCGAAAGGGTTTACAAACCCCGGTTTGAACGGTTCAAAAATAAATACCGCATAGACGATGTGAGGACCGCCGAGCTGCTTTTCAAGAGCACGGCGGATGCCTTCGCGGAAAACGCCATCAGGGTTTTGAAGGAAGAATTTTTGGAGGGCAGGGGCGAAGAATGCATGAGGTTAATAGCGAAGATATTCTCGGATTGAATTTCCTTGGCATTTCTTTAATAGCCTGCAAGATAAGGGTTGGCATAGTTGGAGGCGGAAGGGCCGCCTTTATAAAGGCCCTTTCCTTCGCAGGGCGGGGAACTGAGGTAGAAGTGCTTTCCCCCGATTTTTCCGAAGGGTTTTGCGGGTTAAAGAATGAAAACGTGAAATTAATAAAAGGGGAGTACGAAGCGGGTTTTATAGAGGATAAGCATTTGGTGATTATTGCGGTGAAGGGAAAAGATGAAGATAGGATTATAGAGGACTGTGAAAGGGCAAACAAGCTTTACTTAGTATGCAGTAACTTTAGAAAGGGCAATTTCATTAAACCCTTTCAGGATAATACTAAAAATATATTTTTTACGGTGAATACAAGGGGTAACCCCATGGGGGCGGTATTTTTGGGGAAAAAGGTCGGAGAGGTTTTGAAGGGTTACGATGATTTTATGGATTTTATTTTCGAAGTAAGAGAAAAATTCAGGGGAAGCAGGATTAAAAAAGAGCTTATGGAGTATGTAAACAGCGAGGAATTTTACCGTTTATTCAAATCGGGAAGGCACGAAGAAGCTATAAAGGGGTTTTTAAAAGATGAGGACCATAAGGGTGGCGACGAGAAAGAGTAATTTAGCGCTGATACAGACCGATGAAATAATAGGACTTATAGAAAAAAATCTGAAGGTGAAGTGCGAAAAAAAGTTGTTTTCAACAAAGGGAGACGAGGTTTTGGATACATCCTTGGAAAAAATAGGAGGGAAGGGACTTTTCGTAAAGGAGCTGGAAAGGGCCCTTCTTTTAAAAGAAGCCGACATTGCGGTGCACAGCATGAAGGATGTGCCGACCTTTCTGGAAGAACATTTTGAAATTTGCGCGGTCCCGGTACGGGAAGACCCGCGGGATGTATTTATTTCCTTCAACAAAAAGGGCTTTTACGCTCAGAAAAAGGGTGCAAGGATAGGGACGAGCAGCGTCAGGAGGGAAAAACAGCTTCTTCTCCTCAGAAAGGATTTGAACATCGTTCCCATCAGGGGCAATGTGGAAACAAGGCTGGAAAAGCTGAAGAATGAGGATTTGGACGGCATTGTGCTTGCCGCTGCCGGGATTAAAAGGCTCGGGCTGGAGGAATTCATAACCGGTTATTTTGAATTGGAAGAAATGATTCCCGCTTGCGGACAGGGTGCCATTGCGGTGGAAGCACTGAAGGGCGGCGAAATCGCCGGGATGATTAAAGGTTTGGACGATGAAGAAATCCGAATTTGCACGGAGGCGGAAAGGAACGTGATGAGGATATTAAACGGCGGATGTCATACCCCCGTTGCGGCTCATGCCCGGATTGAGGGGGAATGGATAAAAATTTGGGGGGTAAACCAGGTGGGGGATACCCTGGTTAAATTGCAGGTCAAGGGGAAAAAGGAAGATTACCTTAACTTATCCTGTAAACTTGCTATGAAATTATTGGAGGGGTAAGATGGGCAAGGTTTATCTTATCGGAGCTGGGCCCTACGATGAGGAGCTCCTTACTTTAAAGGCGGTAAGGGCTTTGGGAAAGTGCGATGTGGCGATATACGACAGGCTCGTAAATAAAAATATCCTCAATTACCTAAAAGAGGGCTGCAAAATTTTTTACTGCGGTAAGGAGAGCGGGTGCCACTATAAAACACAGGAAGAAATAAACCGGATGCTGGTCTGCTTTGCCAGGGAGGGTTACACCGTGGGCAGGATTAAAGGAGGGGACCCCTTTGTATTCGGGAGGGGCGGGGAGGAAGCGGTTTACCTTCGGCAAAACGGGATAGACTTCGAAGTGATACCCGGAATTTCATCGGCGGTGGCAGTACCGTGCTACGGCGGTATTCCGGTTACCCACAGGAGCATATCCCGAAGCTTTCACGTGTTTACCGGGAAAACCGGGGATGAATGGGATTACGATTGGGAGGTAGTTTCAAAACTCGACGGGACCTTGATTTTTTTAATGGGTATGGAAAATCTGGAAGGGATAGTTAAAAATTTGCTGGAACGCGGTATGAATAAAGAAAAACCGTGCGCTGTTATATCAAACGGTGCCTCCTCTAATCAAAGGGTTGTGACCGGTAGGCTGTGCGATATCCGGGAAAGGGCAAAAAAAATGGGAATGAAACCTCCTGCGGTGGTGGTGATCGGCGAGGTGGTGAAACTAAGGGAAATCCTCAATTGGTATGAAGAAAAACCCCTGTTCGGGAAAAAGATATGCATTACCCGGCCGCGGGAGAGGGCTCTAGAATTTAAGGAAAGACTTCAGGACCTCGGTGCCGATGTGGTGGAGGTGAACTCAATAAAAATAAAGGATACGAGCGAAAATTTGGGAGAGGTTATTAAGCTGCTTGAGGATTTTGATTATATAATTTTTACCAGCGCTAACGGCGTGAGGATCTTTTTCGATTATCTGAGGAAAGTGAAGTACGACCTCAGGAGGATAAAGGCGGGTTTTGCCGTGATCGGAGAAAAGACGAAGGAAGAACTGGAAGAAAGGGGTATAATTCCCGACATCGTCCCCGGGGAATACGTCGCCGAATCCCTGTATGAAGCATTGAAACCCCATTTGCATCCCGGACAAAAAATCCTGCTGCCCCGGGCGAAAAATTCCAGGAGCTTTTTAAAGGATGCCCTTTCAAAAACGGGAGCGGAAGTTTTCGAGGTAGAAATTTACGAGGCTGTACCCGGCGAAGACTTTCGGGACGATATTTTGGATGCGGACTATTTTACCTTTGCCAGCCCTTCTGCGGTGAAGAGTTTCGTGGAAATGTACGGTTCGAATATTTTAAATGGGAAAAAGGTGGTGGCAATAGGCCCGGTAACGGCGGCAGAGCTTGAAAAATGCGGAGTTAACGCGGTGAAGGCCGACAAATATACCGCCTGTGGGATGGTAGAAAAGATACTCATGATGGAGGGAAATTATGTTTGCAAGGACGAGAAGGCTAAGACAAAATGAGGCGATAAGAACCTTAGTTCGGGAAACGCGAGTATCAAAGGAGGACCTGATTTATCCCGTTTTCGTGGTGGATGGGAAGGATAAAAAAGAAGAAATACCGTCCATGCCGGGAGTTTACAGGTACTCCATCGACCGGCTGGAAGAAATACTGGAAAGGGTGGAAAAGGCGGGTATAAAGGGAATAATGCTTTTTGGCATACCCTCCCGCAAGGACGAATGCGCATCCTCGGCCTACGATGACGAAGGGGTGGTCCAGAGGGCTTTAAGGAGGATAAAGGAGATCTCGAAGGTTTACTGCATCACCGATGTATGCCTTTGCCAGTATACAAGTCACGGGCATTGCGGCATAATCAGGGATGGTGCTGTGGACAACGATGCAACCTTAGAGTATATTGCAAAAGTTGCCCTTTCCCACGCAAGGGCGGGGGCGGATATGGTGGCTCCTTCGGACATGATGGATGGAAGGGTTGCAAGGATAAGAGCGGTGCTGGATGAAAAGGGTTTTTATTATACCCCCATTATGGCTTACAGCGCAAAATACGCCTCCTGCTTTTACGGACCCTTCAGGGAGGCGGCTCATTCCGCCCCCCGGTTCGGAGATCGGAAAACCTATCAGATGGACCCCGCCAATATCAGGGAGGCCATGCGGGAAATAGAAAGCGATATAAATGAAGGTGCGGACATCGTCATGGTGAAGCCGGCATTGGCCTACCTTGACGTTATAAGGTGGGCAAAGGACGGGTTTAACGTACCCGTTGCCGCTTACAATGTGAGCGGGGAGTATTCCATGATAAAAGCCGCATCGAAAATGGGCTGGCTCGATGAAAAAAAGGCTATTTTTGAAGTGCTCACATCCATAAAGCGAGCGGGAGCGGATATGATAATAACCTACTTTGCCCTGGAAGATATGTAAACCGCACATTAATAAAAACGAGGAGGAATTTAATTATGAAAAAAGTTTTTCCTCTTTTAGCAATTTATTTGCTTGCACCGGGGGTAGCTTACGCGATGCACATTGCCGAAGGTTTTTTGCCGCTTGGCTGGTGCTTGTTTTACTTCGTGCTGGTTGTCCCCTTTATCGCTGCGGGAATGAAAAAAATAACATCCCTTTACGGGCAGGATAAGAAAAACAAAATGCTTATAGCGGTATGCGGAGCTTACATTTTTTTGCTTTCGGCTTTAAAACTCCCTTCCGTAACGGGATCGTGTTCCCATCCCACAGGGTGCGGGCTTTCGGCGATACTATTCGGGCCTTTAGTAACTTCAGTATTATCCTTAATTGTGCTGCTATTTCAGGCTCTGCTTTTGGCCCACGGCGGGTTGTCCACCTTAGGGGCAAATACCTTTTCCATGGGTATTGCGGGGCCCTTCGTAGCCTATGTTGTTTACTCGATCCTCAAGAGGAGAAACCTTAAAGTAGCCGTATTTTTGGCCGCCGCTCTGGGAGATTTATTCACTTACGCCGTTACCTCCCTCCAGCTTGCCCTGGTCTTTCCATCAAGCAGCGGGATACTTTCATCTGCGGTAAAATTTTTGTCCATTTTTTCCGTTACCCAGATACCCTTAGCCATTACCGAGGGGTTATTTACCGTGGTACTTTTTGACTATTTGGCGAAAAATTATCCAGAGATTAAAAAATTGGGGGAATTTAAGATATGAAAAAGAACATTCTATTAATCGCATTGGCTTTTGCCATCATAATTTTTTCCCTTTACATGGGATCTCAAAGGGGAGATCTGGGAGGTGCAGACGAAAAAATCGAAGAAGTGATAAAAGAGATATCTCCGGATTATCAACCGGTTTTTAAAAGCATTTTTGAACCTCCTTCGGGAGAGATTGAGAGCTTGCTTTTTGCACTGCAGGCATCGGCGGGAGCTTTTGTCATAGGATACTTTGTGGGAAAGGTAAAAAATGATTAAAGAGGTAATTTTGTATTCCACCTCGAGCAGGGGTAGGTTTGTAAACCCCCTCGAAAAACTTATGTTAGTCCTTACAGCAGTTATATCATCCAATTATTTTAATACACCGCTACCTTTCGCGATAAATTTTACGGTTTTTTTGTTCCTCCACCTGTATTTTAAAACTCCATTTAATAAGGTAATGAAACTTCTTTGTGAAATTGCCGGCTTTTATTTTGCGTCTTCCCTTGTTTTTCTTGCGGATAAAAATATAAAGGGCTTTCTAATCGCAAATGCAAAGGGTGTTGTGAATTCTTCAGCCCTCACCTTTTTAATTTTTACAACTCCGGTGGACGATTATCTTTATTTAATGTCCGGCACGGTTTTTTTAAAAGAGATCGCCGATTTGGCAAAGACTATGGAACGCTTTATACTGCTTTTTGAAGACGAGCTTAACTTGATGATACTTTCCGCGAAGGCAAGGGGAGGCTTTGACGGATTTTTAAACGGCATAAGAAGCTGTGCGAAAATTGCGGCACTTTTATTGATGGATGTTTTGAACCGATGGAAAAGCATCGATGAAGCGATTTCAAGCAGGTGCTTTTCGGGCAAAATCCCCTACTCCAAAAGGGAATTTAACCGTTCCGGGAAAAGGATTATCCTTATTCTCCTTTTTGCGGTCCTGGAGGTAATTTTAGCGGTAAATTTTTAGGAAGGGGTGTGTCGAGATGCAAAACCAAAAAATTTACCATGAGTCAAAAAAATACATGCCCGGCGGCGTAAACAGTCCCGTGCGGGCATTTACCGGCTTAAATATTGCTCCTCCTGCGCTTGTAAGGGGAGAAGGTGCTTATGTTTACGACATAGAAGGTAAAAGGTATGCGGATTACGTGGGGGCATGGGGGCCCATGATACTGGGGCACTGCGATGAAGATGTGGTAAAAGCTATAGAAGATACGGCCAATTCTTCAATAGCTTTCGGAGCTGTAACGGAATTGGAGTTAAGATTTGCAAAACTTATATGCGATACTACAGGGATCGACATGATAAGATTTGTGAATTCGGGAACGGAAGCTACCATGAGCGCTGTTAGACTTGCAAGGGGATATACCGGAAGGGATAAGATTGTCAAATTTTCGGGATGCTACCACGGGCATTATGATGGATTTTTGGTTTTGGCAGGTTCGGGGATAATGACGCAGGGTATCGCAGGAAGTGCGGGAGTGCCTGAGGACCATGTGAAAAATACCATTATCGGAGAATACAATAATGTGGAACAGATACGCCATATTTTCGAGAAATTCGGCGAGCAGATTGCCTGTGTGATTGTGGAGCCAATAGCCGGGAATATGGGCGTTGTTCCTGCAAAAAGGGAGTTCTTGATGGAAATAAGAAAATTGTGCGATGCATACGGAAGTTTGCTCATTTTTGATGAGGTAATAACGGGATTTAGAGTGGCATATAGAGGGGCAAGAGAAATTTATGAGATTGAGCCGGAACTTGTAACCTACGGGAAAATAATCGGTGGAGGATTACCATGCGGTGCATACGGTGGAAAAAGAGAAATAATGAGCATATTATCGCCCGTAGGACCCGTTTATCAGGCTGGAACCATGTCGGGGAATCCAGTTATAATGGCTGCCGGTTATGCAACAGTGAAAAAAATTTATGATAATAGGGATAAGTTTTATACTTATCTTGAATCCTTGGGACAAAAATTAGAAGACGGTTTAAAAAAGGTATTTTTCGAGAAAGGAATAAAAGTTGTGATTAACAGGGTTGGTTCAATGTTTACCATATTTTTTAATGATAATGACAAAGTTGAGAATTACGAGCAGGCAAAGGCAAGCAATGTTAATATTTACAGACATTTTGCAGAGCAAATGATATTAAAAGGGAATTATATTTCTCCATCCCAGTTTGAAGCCCTGTTTTTATCGATTAAACATACGGATTATGAAGTTGAAAAATTTATCGAGGATGTTTATCAAATTTTTTAATTTGGAGGGTTAAAAAATGGCGGAAAAAGGGCTTGTGCTTTTATACACCGGAAATGGGAAAGGGAAAACAACAGCAGCCTTGGGGCTTGCATTGAGAACTGCAGGACACGGTCAGAAAATCTTTATGATACAGTTTATGAAGGGAAACCCTAAATATGGAGAAATTCAAGCATCCAAATTTATCCCCAATTTCACCGTAGTGCAAAAGGGCAGAGACACCTTTGTAAGAAAAGGTAATCCGGAGCCCGTAGATTTAGAGCTTGCAAAAGAAGGCTTGAATCTTGCTAAAGATATATTACAAAAAGGAGAACACGATCTGGTGATCCTTGATGAAATAAATGTGGCCGTTGATTTCGGTCTATTAAAGGAAGAGGACGTGGAAGATCTAATAAAATTCAAAAAGCCAAATACTACTTTGGTCCTAACGGGAAGGTATGCATCGGAGAAATTAATTTCCATAGCGGATATGGTAAGCGAGGTAGAAGAGATAAAACATCATTATAAAAAGGGCATACCGGCACAAGCGGGTATCGAATTTTGAAATTTTAAAGACTTTCAGTAAGTTTATAAGCTTAAAAAAGGAACTTTCGATGTTACAATACTTTCTTATTGAGTGCCGTTGACAAAGATCTTATGTGTATTATAATACACATAAGGAGGTGTATAATATGAGGACGAATATTATTATTGACGAAAATTTGATTAAAGAAGCATTAAAAATTTCAGGATTAAAAACTAAAAAAGAAGTGGTCAACTTGGCTTTAAAAGAATTTGTTGAAAATCGTAAAAGGAAGAACTTAATGGATTTAAAAGGCAGAATAGAGTTTGATGAAAATTATGATTACAAAAAAATGAGGGAAGAAAAATGATATTGGTAGATACATCGGTTTTAATATCGTTTCTAAAAGGTGTGAATAAAGAGCAGGTTAGAAAATTTGAAGAAGTAATTCAAAAAAATATACCTTTTGGAATAAATTACTTTATTTATCAGGAACTATTACAGGGAGCAAAAAATGAAAAAGAGTTTGCTCTAATTAAAAACTATTTTAGCACTCAGAAATTTTATGACCTGAAATATGGCGTAAGGTCTTATGAAAATGCTGCAAAATTGTATATAAAATGCAGAAAAAAAGGAATAACTATTCGAAGTACCATTGATTTACTCATAGCGGAAACCGCAATAGAAAATGATTTATACTTGCTGCATGATGACAATGACTTCTCCCTAATAGCAAAAGTTGATGAAAGATTGAAGGAGTATTGAGAGGGTGAACGTGTGATTTACTTGAAGATGCTCTTTGGGAGAGGGGACTGGTGCAGTTTTTGCAATGCTTTAGATGTAAAAAATTTAAATTTTTCTTTACTATTTTTTTATGCGATATTATAATAAAAATAGCGATATGCTTTAAAAAACATAACGAAATATCAGGATAAAGGAGGAAAATTATGTTTTACGGAAAAAGAACTAAACTTAATTCATTATTTGTTTTTATGTTGATGCTTTGCATATTCTTATTCCTGTTAACTTCATGCGGGCAAAAAACTATTTCACAACAAGGGCAATCAAAGAATATACAAAATAGTAAAGAAATTATTCTCGCTACTACCACAAGCACTCAAGATAGCGGGCTTTTAGACGTACTTATACCTCTTTTCGAACAAAAAACAGGTTATAAAGTAAAAACTATTGCAGTTGGAACCGGACAAGCTCTTGCTATGGGAGAAAAAGGAGATGCCGATGTAATGTTGGTTCATGCACCGGAAGCGGAGATGGAATTAGTAAAAAAGGGTGCTGCTATCAACAGGCAGCTTGTAATGCATAATGACTTTATAATAGTAGGTCCACCTGACGATCCCGCTGGAGTAAAGGATGCAAAAAGTGCTGCAGAAGCTTTCAGATTAATTGCCGAAAAAAAAGCATTATTCATATCAAGAGGAGATAATTCGGGTACTCATAAAAAAGAACTCGCTCTATGGAAAAAAGTAGGGATAGAACAACCCACTGGTAAGTGGTATCAGTCAACGGGGCAGGGTATGGGAGCTACTCTTGACATTGCGTCTGAAAAAGGTGGTTATACTCTTACCGATAGAGCGACTTATTTAATGAAGAAGGAAAAACTCCGACTTATTATATTAAAAGAAGGCGACAAGGAATTGCTTAATATATATCATGTTATGCAGACAAATCCGGAATATGTAAGGCAAAATAACCCAAATGCTGCTAAGATGATTAATGTAGAGGGTGCAAAGGCCTTTGTAGAATTTATGGTGAGTCCCGAGACTCAAAAAGTGATAGGTGAATTTGGTAAAGAAAAACTTGGTCAATCGCTTTTTGTTCCTGATGCTGGCAAGGATGAATCCGATATTTTACAACAGAATTAAAGAAATTAAACTTTCAATAACAAGATTGACAAAAAGCAAACAATATCATATAATTTAGTCAAAAGCACGTATCAAGAAGATATGAGAACATGACCATGAAGGTCTATGGCGGATGAATCCGTCAGGGCTTCATGGTTTTTTATTTTATCAAAGTTTTTCTGTATGCCTTGAAATTATAAAAAATATCGGGAGGTTATCTCAAATGCCATCGAAAAATTATCATCTTGCCACTTCCGGTTTGCTGATCGCCATTGGTATCCTTTTACCTGTAGCTTTTCACTCATTTAAGTTAGGAGGACAGATTTTTTTGCCCATGCACCTGCCGGTGTTCATGGCTGGTTTTATGTTGCCCTGGAAATTTGCCGGGGCCGTAGGATTAATTACCCCATTCCTCAGCTTCCTATTTACTTCCATGCCTCCGGTACCGGCAGTTTTTAGTATGATGGCAGAACTTTTTACATACGGGTTTGTTACGTCTGTAGTTTATAATAAACACAGATTGGGAATCTATCCATCTTTGATAGCATCAATGCTTGCCGGGAGATTTGTATCTATTGTAAGCAACTGGATTATAACTGAATTTATAATAGGAAAAACCTTTAACTTTGTAAAATTTACATACGGGCTTTTTGTGGTAGCGCTACCGGGAATAGCAATTCAATTAATTCTGATACCGCTTCTTGTAAAGTTGATTGTAATTGGTGCAAGAAACGGGAAAGCGAGTAAAATTAAAGAAGGTGATAAAATTGGCATTGACTCAGAAAGAATTTTTTAATAATTTGGCTTTGGAATGGGACGATAAGGTAAAACACGATCCTTTCAAATTGAGGGAAATAATAAATTTAGTTAATTTTTCAGAAGGTGCTGCTGTTTTGGATGTGGGATGCGGCACCGGAGTGTTGGTCCCTTATATTAATGAAAAGATAGGGAAATCCGGGCGTATAGTGGGTCTTGATATTGCAGAAAAAATGATCCAGAGAGCTCGTGAAAAATTTTCTGAAAAGGATTTTCCGAATGTAAATTTTGTCGTAGGAGACATTATGGATTATAATTTTTCCGATTCTTTTGACTTTATTATATGTTATTCGTCTTTCCCTCATTTCCCCGACAAGATACAAAGCATTAAAAAAATGGCTTCATTGTTAAAGCCTAAAGGTAAGTTAATAATATGTCATTCTGAAAGCAGGGAAAAGATAAACAATCTGCACAGGTCCTTAGAAAAAGTGGTATGTTCGGACGTACTGCCCGCCGGGCAAGAAGTTGCGGAATACATGTGTTATGCGGGATTAAAGATAGAGAAAGTGATAGATGATGACGATAAATTCGTGGTTATCGGTATGTGTGCAATGGGATAGATTTTAAAACCCTATTGCCTGTAGTTGGCTTTTTTGAGAAAATATATAAAAAACATCATTTATAAAAGGGGGAAAATTCTTGCTTTACATAAGAAATAGCTCCAACGATCCTTATTTTAATATGGCTTTAGAAGAATATGTGATAAAAAATATGGATCCTGCAAAGGAGTATTTCATATTGTGGCAGAACCGACCAACAGTAGTAATCGGTAAAAATCAAAACGCAATAGAAGAAGTTAACCTGGAATACGTAAAAGAAAACAACATAGCTGTTGTAAGAAGGCTTTCGGGAGGCGGTGCGGTTTACCACGACTTAGGCAATGTAAATTTTACCTATGTGGTGGACTATAGACCAGAATTTTTCAACAGCATTGAAAGGTTTGCGCAAGCTGTAGTAAAAGCTTTAGAAAAGCTCGGTATAAAAGCTGAATTTACCGGAAGAAACGATATTACCATAGAGGGAAGAAAGATATCAGGGAATGCTCAGTTTCTTTACAAAAGAAGGCTTTTACACCACGGGACGCTTCTTTTTGATTCCGATTTAACAAGGCTTTCTTCGGCACTAAATGTCAAGCCCCAAAAGATTGCTTCTAAAGGTGTAAAATCCGTCAAAAGCAGGGTTGCCAACATCAAAGAATATCTCAAGGAAGATATAAGCGTCGAAGGATTTAAGGAATTATTATTAAAATATATTTTTGAAGTCGAGGGACAGTCCTTAATCGAATACAACCTTACTCCTGAAGATTTAGAAAGAATAAACCGTTTAAGGGATGAAAAATACGCTACTTGGGATTGGAATTTCGGCACGTCTCCCGAGTTTGATTTGATAAAATCCCAGCGCTTTGATGCAGGGGAAATTGAAGTAAGGATAAATGTAAGGGATGGGCGTATCACCGATATAAAGTTTTACGGGGACTTTTTGAGCATGAGGGATGTTTCTGAAGTAGAAGAAAAATTAAAGGGCCTCCGCTACAAAGAAGAAGATGTAGGGGAAGCCCTAAAGAGCTTTAATTTGAAAGAATATTTCGGGGGTATAACCTTTGAGGAAATATTAAAAGTTATGTTTTAATATTTTATACAAAATTAATTACTGGGGGCTGATGTAAGGTCATATTTTCTCACTCATCAACTTTTTGTTAATATAATTTATTCATTGAATGGGCTTTGAGTTAATGATAGGATAAAGATGGTAATATGTTATTTTTATGGTTATAAAAGGATAATAATGGTGTAATAATTTCAGGTGGTTTGATATGTTATTATTAGAAAAAATCATCTCGGCTTTAAAAAATTATATGGTTCTTAAAGAAAATATAAAATTTGTTTATCTTTTTGGTTCCTTTGCTGAAGGAAAAAGTAAAATAGAACTTCTCCTCTGTTAAATCAAGAATGACGTAAATATTTCAAATCAACAAAAGAAATAATAAGAAAGAAATTGGCCGATGGTTAAAAGAGATGTTATATCAAAAAAGAAAAATTTGATAAGATATCATTTAGAAAGAATTATTTTAAAAAGTAATGTTTCTTTGGAGCAGTTTATAAACAATGAGGATATAAAAGATATCGTATGCCATAATCTGTTTATTGCTTTTATTTTTTTGTAATATGTTATATATTTCACATATAAATTTCCATTACTTTATTTATGGTATTTTATTTTTTATGATTTAGATTATCGCCGTAATATTAAAGCGGATTAATTCCTTTAAAACATACTTTATCCACGGTCTACCCGCATATGGCCCTCTTAATGCGGGTAGAGATACTCTAATCCATTCTTCTACGTCTTCTACTCCATATCTCTTTTCTGTTTTTATTTGAAGTATTTCTTTGATTTTATTGCTCTTTAATGACCATGATTTAGTATATTTATCCAATTCTCTATTTGCTTTCTCTGCAAGGATTCTGTGTTAACTATCCCTTACCAATTCTCTGCAATATAGTTTAAAAGTTTAAGAATTCTTCTTCTCCGGTTACATTTAACCTTTCTTACCGCTCCTCTTAATGTTTCTTAAATGCTTTTAAGGTTACCTTTATAAATAGCTTCGCATAGTTTATCATAGGTTTCCTCGTCATACCAAAGGGCTTCTTTAAGGTGTTTGCTAAGATGATAAGGGTCCAGTGCAAAAAAAAGGATTGCGCCGACAATCTGTCGAATATCTAACACAAGACCTCACACTCCTTTTTAGTGTTTTGTTTTTGTTTTGGGCGGAGAGGTCTTTTTTCTATGTTTTTATCCCTTTTTCCTTCCTCTCACCTACTTAAATTTTACACTGCCATTTTGTTGGATCACAAGAACTGGCGTTACTATGCTTTCGTGTAGTTTAATTTTATGAGATTGAATAATATTTGATAAAAAAATAATTTTTAAAAAATTATATTTTGATATTGAAAATTATCTAAAGTATTGTTAATATTATTATGCAGAGTCAAGATAAAATTAAATTACAAAAAAATGGATAATAATGGGAAGGAGGATTTTATATGGAATTAAAAAAATTTATTGTTGATTTTACAATTGAAATGCTTTATAACGTAGAAAAAGACGAATTAAGCATTATTGAAACAAGACCTAATGTTGTAAAAGTCGAAACGGTAAATACTAAGCATACAATTGAACATTATGTGACAGATGCTGAAATCAAATATGGAATATTACTGCTTGGTGCAAAAAATGAAGTTGGTTCTAATATTCCTTTGGATACAGAAATTACAGTAAAACTAAATGGAAATAATTTTGGGAAAGCTAAAAGCCACAAGAAAATTAAAGGTCGAGTAGATAGATTAAAACGTATTTTTAACCTAATAATAGGTGATTTAATAAGAAATGATTCAAAGATTACCGTATCTTTTGATTTGGAAAGTAATACTCTGGAAATTATTACTAAGAAAGGGGGTGATAAAATATGAAAAAAAAGGAAAAAACATATTATGATGTAGCAACAAATGCGGCAATAGTAAGAACTATTTTATCTTCTCCCAATCTCTCAATAAATGAAATAGAAAAATATATTAAATTTTTTTACGAAAAAACAAAAAAGAGAAGTTATAAGAGTTTTGTCGCAGAGCTAAATAATGGAAAAACACTAGAAAATATTTTAGAAGAGGTAATGAAAAACGAAAATAAAAATAAAATGATAGATTTCTTAAAGGTTTTTGTTCCGGACAAAAATATAAATGAGCAAATTGATAATATTTTAAAAATATTATCACTTGAACAAGAATTATCAAGGCTTTTTGATGGTATAGATGATATAAGTGATATAGCGGATGATGAACTGCTATCTAAAGAAGAACTACCTGAAGAACTTTTTGAAAATGTATCATTAGATGCGGCTGATTTAATAGGTGATCCTATAAGAAATACTTCTCCAGAAATAATATCATCTGAAATATTTTACAGAAACGATTTGAAGAAATTTACGTTAAGAGCCAAGATAACAGGAAAAATAGATTTAAAGAAAAACTTATTATCTGTAAATCATATTATATGTGAGATTTATAAAAAAGAGTTCTAAATATTAAAAAAGGAGGTTTACATTATGCTTACAACTAAAAAAGAATATGAGAATTATATAGAAGAAATTGCACTTGCGGTGCATAAAAAATTTAGTGATATTATAACCGTAAAAGATTATAAAAAAGAAATGGAAATTTGTGGTTTTAAAGGAATATATAAAAATAATGACTTAGGCATAATACATGTTGAAATACCTTCTGTTAGATCAGAGATAAAAGATGTAAAAAATATTTTTATCAGATTACGCTTAAATGATTCTGATATTTTAGAAGATATTTTAAAAACTAAAAAAATGAGAAAAGATTTTATGGACTTCGTATTTGAACGTCATAAAGAAGAATTTAAACAAAATTCAACCAAAATGGAATGGAAATGTATAAAACCCCACAGTTCTGATATACGAATAGAAAAAAGAATACATATTTGTAAAAATAAAGGGCTACCCCCAAAAGAAGAAATAATAGAACCAATTTCTATACTAGCAAAAATAGACCTACTTGATGATTTGCGAGCATGGGAAAAAGAAAGATTGCCTTTATTCTCCATAAAGACCAAAATAGCACGTATAAAACAACCGTTGTAACTAATTTTGTATGTGCAAAAAAATAATAAAGAAGAAAGCAGAGGGGGCCTACGCATGAGCAAAAAATTTATAAGATTAATTATAGTTTTAATATTAACAGTAGTAATTTTATTATCGCAGGCAATTAATACCTTTGCATTATCTTACTACAATAATACAAACAGTAGTAGAGAAGATAAATTAAAAGATACGGTTATAATGCTTATTGGGAGTCCAAATGCTTATGTTTAATGATATTTTAATGAATATAGATATTTCTAATCCAAATGTAGTTCCTGTTGTTGAAAACGACCGAGTATTAATTCCTCTCCGTTTCTTATCAGAGGGCCTTGGCTGGAGTGTTAATTGGGATAAAAATACTAAAACTGTTACAGCTACATTAGAAGGAAGAACTGTTAGAATACAATTAGATACTGACAAAATGTTTATAGATGGAATTGAATATACATTAGACGTTCCTGCACGAAGCATTAACGGAAGGATATTTGTTCCTTTAAGAGCCTTTGTTGAAAATGCTTTAGGAAAGTCTTGCTTTTATAATAATGGTTTAATCGTTATAAGCGAGAAGGAAAATACTTTTGACAGCACTAAAGATAGTGCTTTGTTGAATGAACTTATTAAGGAGTTAAGTGCAAAAAAAGGCAATACGTCATCAAATCTTGTAAATTATGGATATGTGGTTAGAGATGGAGATTGGATTTACTATATAATCACAACAAATACAGAGAAAAATGTTGGCTATGGTATAAGTTATCTTTACAGAGCTAAACCTAATGGGAGCCAGAAAAAACTTCTGTATTCATTAAAAGGATTTATTTGTGATTTACAAATTGTTAACAACAAAATTTATTTTGTGGCAGGTGAACTTAATGAACCCGATGTTTATAGAATGAATACAGATGGAACAGGAAAAATAGCTTTAAGCACACATAAAACTCAAGAAGATAAAATATGGGAGATAGTCGTTTACGGAGATTATATATATTATAAAAAAGATAATGGATTATATAAAATGAATTTAGATGGTTCAAACCCTGTAAAAATCCTTGACCGTGAGGATATATTTGAAATAATTTCCGTAGAGGGCAACAAGATATACTTTACAATATGGGATGATTTATACAGCATAAATACTGACGGTACTAATTTCAAAAGACTAATCTCAAATGCACACAACTATATTGTGTCAAATGGATTTGTTTACTATACAGATTTTATATCGTTTAAGGAAACAATAATAGGAAAGTTAGATTTATCTACAGGTACTGAAACCATATTGAAGAAATTTGAATATACTAGTGATATTGGTTTAAGTGCTATTGATAGAATAAATGTTAATGGAGAATGGATTTACTACAATGACAACTTTAATAAGCAAATTCGTAGAATGAAAATAGACGGCACAAATGATACTGTTGTATCAAATATATCTAATGTCAAAGGTGAAATAATCGGTATTTATATTGCCGGTGATTGGATTTTTTATTGCACAGAATTATCTCATGGCCCTGTTGCTTGTGAAAACCATTTTTATAAATTAAAAATTGACGGCTCTTTAAATCAAATTATAAAATAAAAAGTTTTTACCCTTTCACATAATTCCATACCCTTCTTAATTTAAAAACACTTGGCATACCCCCCTTATTTAATTTTAAAAACACTTGCAGAAATGTAAAAAGTTTCTGTAAGTGTTTTTTTATTTGGATAATTATTGTATTTTCGTAAAATACCACCACCCGTCATTGAATTTGTCCTTATACACCTCATTTACCGCTATGCCCATTAGACTATACAGACGCCTGATTTCTTCCGCCTTTTCTTTTTCACCTTTTACCCTTATATACTCTTTTCCTTCCCTCGTCTTTTTTACTTCTATTTCTTCTATGCCGTATTTCATTGCTATTGGTTCCGCTTCTTCTATTGCCTTCGCTACCGCTTCTATCTGCTCTTTTGTCAGCCTTTCCCCTTCTTTTGTTTTTCTTTTCAGGTACAGGCTCAACGCAAGTCCGCTTTCAAATACGGGCAATGAACAGTCCTTAACCTTCAGCCATTTGCAGTTCGTCATAAGAACGACCGGTATTATCACATCTTCTATAATTATTGTTGTATCCAGATTTTGACATTTCAGCCATTTTGCAAATACTTTTTTGTGGTATTTGTTCTGCTCCGTGGGACTCTTGCACGGCATCCACCTATCTCCTTCTTTTCTTTTCCAACGATCGTTAAAGCCTATGTATGCCCCGTCCCAGTTTTTTGTTTCTACCAAGAATATTCCCGGCGGCCCTAATATGATGTGGTCTATCTGTGCGTATTCGTCCACTTCGGCCTCTATCACTATGTCGTTTGCTACCCTCCAGCTATTGGGGAGCATTAGCAGAAAGCTCAATGCTGCCCCTAATTCTCCGCTGTCTCCTCTTTCGCTGTTCTTGTTCTGTGTCATGTTGTAATTCAGGTTTACCAAAGGCTTCACCGCCCATGTTATCCACTTCGGCAGTTTTTCGTCTATTTTTTTGTTCATTTTTGCTTTTTCCTGCTCTATTTTTTCTTTTATTCTTTTGTAAAATTCTTCTTTTGCCTTCCTGCTCTGTCTTATTATTTTTGCCGTCATTTTTATTTTTCCTTTCTTTTTTTATTTTTGGTTTTATAACGTGCGTTTTTAACCATAATTAGATAAGCACTTGTTTTTTTACCACTATTGGTATAATATTTTGTTAGATGGTATATAATTTTTTATGGGAAAATAATATTTACGATAAAAGTTACTCTCCAGCATAGGGGAATACTGGAGAGTAATGATGGTGTGGTTTTAATGAATTTTTATTCCGTTCCTGTCTTTGACGGGTAGTATGAGCAAGGAGACTATCTATATATTATTCTATATTTTGCCTTATAGGAGGCTTATTTTTTTTGTGCTGCTAAACAATAATCATTATTACAAGCTGGATCAAAATAAGTAGTTCGATTATTGTCATGGCTTCACCTCCTTTCCCCCGCCAGAAGACAGGGATTCGGAGGTAAATTCTCCCACACCATCGGTTTTATTATAAAATTCTTTATTTTTATATTCAACAAAAATCTTTTCTTGTCTTGTATAATTTTTTGTTTTTTGGAGCATGATAATATAAGTGCCCCCTGTTGCAGTTTATCTAATTTTATTTTACTATTTCAGTTTTTATGTTTTTGCGACAATTTAGCTTATAAGCGTGTGTTATTAATTATTTTTTAAAAATTTTTTTGGTATAGGGGAATTGTATTTTTTGATTGAATAGTATATTATGTAATTGACAATAATATTAATGATATTAACTAATGCAAATAAATTACCCTTCGGTATTGGCAGATACCGAAGGGTAACCAGCGATGTGGTCGAATTTTTGTTCCGTTTTCCGGTTTTGACGTTAGGCGATGTTTTTTTCTAAAAATTTAGCACGGATTTTTACTTATCTTATGCCTTTAATAAGGCTATTTTTTTTGCTGTAATGCTATTCCAATTATATCTACTACAAGATGTAGTAATAGAAGTATTTCGGCTGTTGTCATTTTATCACCTCCTTTCTCGGCGTCAAAGACCGAGAAACGGAGGGAAATTCTTCCACATCACCGTTTTTATTATAGAATATACTATACATGTAGTCAAAGCAATTTTTTGAGTAATTTTTAAAATATAATAAATATAAAGGCTCCAGTTGTTTTTCTGGAGCTTATTTATTTTTTATAACGGTTTATTGTAAATATTTGTCGAAAATTATGAGTTATTTATTATATAATTAATGCTAAATATATTTTTTTATATTAAAGGGGGCACGTTTAAGTGAAATTAGTCAAACCTACTTTTAAACTCAATTCGCTTAAATCTAAAATAATTTTTTTATGGCAGTCTTCTCTATTTTAATTATCGTTACTGTTATTAATTTTTTTGTTTTTAGCTATTCCTTTGGTTCAGGATAAGTTTAAGGTTACTATGAGCTTGGCTAACGAACTTGCGGACAATATGTACCCGGGGGATTGGCATATCGATGGGAATATCCTTAAAAAAGGTGATTTCGTTATAAACGATAATCATATTTTGCCAGATAGAATTAAATCTTTGACCGGTATGGATTGTTCGATTTTCTTAATGGATAAAAGAGTTGCGACTACCGTTATCGAAAACGGAGAAAGAAAAATTGGCACTACCGATGCACAAAATGTCGTTGACACCGTTATTAAATTAGACAGACGTAATTGAATATTGCTAAGGTTTTAGAAAAGGATTTCTTTACGATGTATATGCCCATTGCCCAAAAAGACGGGACGGTCGTTGGTATCTATATAGCCCCCTAACATCCTTGGAGAAAACCCGTGTAAGTGATAATATAACAACAGGGGGTTGATTCAAATGATAAAGAAACAATATACCGAAGAATTTAAAGAGCAACTGTTGAAGGAATGTCAGGAAGTAGGTAACGTATCCCTGGTAGCTCTCAGGCATAATATCTCATCTAACACCATTCATGGGTGGATACGAAGCATCAGAAAAAGAGGATCAGTAAAGCCGTTGCACAGGAACGAAGAAAAACGTATTCTGGAGATAGAAAAAAGATTAGAAGACGTAAGCAGAGAAAATAATACCCTAAAGAAACTTTTAGGAGAAAAGGAGCTTGAACTTGCAATAATAAGAGAACTGAGAGATAGGGTAAACCCTCGGTAACCGACAAAGTCGAAATAGCTAAAAAGTGGATAAATAAGGGTTACAGAGCAATATTAATTCCCCGTTGTAGAGGATTTCGATTTTGCCGTTTTTGTCCCTTACAACCACCTCTTTTCCGCTATACTGCCAGGGAACGCCATACCTTACGCCGCTGAAGCTTAAAAGGCTTTGGGCGGAGAGGTCTTTTTTTCTATGTTTTTATCCCTTTTTCCTTCCTCTCACCCACTTAAATTTTACACTGCCAAAAGCTGTTAATTTATATCTGTCTAATTTTGTCGATATTTTTTATTAAAAATAAAAAATTTAAAGGAGGAATTTTTAAAAAGAGGAAGAATATTATAAATTAAATTAAAAATGTATCCCGTATCCCAAATCCTTTTAATGAGGTGATATTTTGGAGCATACCATGGAATTAGAGTTTTCAAATTTAAAACCAATTCGAGAGTTAATTTATGAACATATTCGGAAAATGATATTCAGCGGAGAATTAAAAGAAGGAGAAAGGCTTGTAGAAAAAGATTTAGCCGAAAAGCTGAAAGTAAGCAGAACTCCGGTTAGAGAAGCTTTAAGAAAATTGGAAACCGAGGGCCTGGTCGTTCATCTTCCGAGAAAAGGCGTGGTGGTAAAAGGATTCAGCAAAGAGGACGTAATAGAGATATATTCGATAAGAAAGTCCTTGGAGGCCCTTGCCATATCGTTTACAGTCCAAAATATTACCGAAAAGGAGATTGAAAAGTTAAAAAATTTAAATGAAAAAATGAAAGAAGTTGCGAAAGAGGAGGATACGGAAAAGCTATTTGAACTATTAAGGGAATTTAATAAAGTACTGGTAGAATCCTGTAGGATGCCCAGGCTTATCAATTTAATAAACACCTACAGGGAGTATTTAGAGCGCTTCAGGGTTGTAACAATGTCGAAAAAGGAAAGGAGACTTTCGGCGCTCAAAGAACACGATGAAATAATAGATGCGATTATAAGAAGGGATGCAAATCGAGCCCAATCCCTGGTTCAAGAGCACTTGCAGGGTGCTTTGGAGGCATTTTTAGCAAATTTTTAATTTTTTTTAATCACAAATTGCATCCCGTATCCAATACAGAATTTTTTAAAAAAATCAAGTTTTGAAGGAGATGGTTGGAGATGAAAGAGGAAATAAGGGTATTAACTCCTGCGGGGATGCTGGGTTACGGTTTCCCCGTAAAATGGTTCAGGGAGGGTTTAAGTCGAAATCCAGATGTTATCGCCATCGATTCCGGCTCTACCGATAGCGGTCCTCATAAATTGGGAACGGGAGCCATGACCTGCTCGAGGGAAGCTTATATTAAGGACATTTCTTTGATGCTCGAAGCTTGTTATGAGAAAAAGATCCCGGTGTTCATCAGCTCCGCCGGGGGAGATGGCAGCGATCAGCATGTGGATGAATTTTTAGAAATAATAAAAGGTATAGCGAGGGAAAAAGGTTATCATTTCAAGATTGCAGCTATTTACAGCAATGTTGACAAGTCGTATTTAAAAAGCAAATTGAAGGAAGGGAAAATAAGTCCGTGCGGGCCTGTCCCTGAATTAACGGAGGAAGAAATTGATAAGGCTACCACCATTGTCGCTCAAATGGGAGTTGAGCCGTATTTAAAAGTATTAAGAGAGCAAAGGGAAATAGACGTAATCGTATCGGGGAGGACCTATGATCCGGTTCCGATAGCCGCACTCGGAATATTGGAAGGATTTGACCCCGGACTTTGCTGGCATATGGGTAAAATTATGGAATGCGGTGCAATATGTGCGGAACCTGCGGGGAAGAACATTTTTGGAATATTAAGAAAGGATCATTTTATAGTTGAACCTTTAAACCCTGCGGAAAGGTGCACGGTTGCTTCGGTAGCCGCTCATACCCTGTATGAAAAAACCCACCCCTTTCTCCTTCCGGGGCCTGGAGGTATAACAGACCTTTCCAACACTAAATTCGAACAGATGGATGAAAGAAGCGTAAGGGTAACTGGGAGTAAATTTATACCTTCAGAAAAATATACCCTGAAACTTGAAGGAGCAAAGAAGGTAGGTTACAGGAGCATTTTCATAGCTGGGGTAAGGGATCCTATCGAAATAGAACATATGGATGAAATTATCGAAAGGGTTAAAAAAGACGTGGAAGAGTATTTTAGCGAGATTCCCAAGGATAGCTATAAAATGATTTTCCACCTGTACGGTAAGAACGGGGTAATGGGGGAATTTGAACCTGTAAAGGATTTTAAACCGCTGGAACTTTGCGTGATATTGGAAGTAACGGCTCCCACCCAGGAATTAGCCACAGCAATTTGTTCGAGAGCAAGAACCGAGATGTTGCACTCTCCTTATGAAGGAAGAATTGCTACTGCGGGCAATATTGCATTTCCCTTTACACCTTTAGAAATACCGCTGGGCATTGTGTGCGAATTTAACGTTTACCACCTGTTAGAAGTGGAAGACCCCTTGGAAGTTATTAGGTTTAAGTATTTGGAGGTGTAAAAATGAAAAAGGTTTATCTAAAGGATATAGCAAAAGTCCTAAGGAGCAAAAATTCGGGGCCTTTTGAAATGACTCTGGACATCATATTTAAAAATAAAGAGGATTATGAAAAAATAAAGGGTTTGGGAATAATTAATGAGGATTTAATATCCAGGATTTACAACATAGACAGGGAAAAAATAATCACCTTCGTTTATTTTGATGCTGCCAATGCAATAAAAATCACCATACCTCGGCTAAGACCGCAGGGCACCGTAGGAGAAACCGATATGCACGCAGCGCAGCAGCATATTCCTTTGATGTTTGTAGAAGTTCCGTGGGAATAAAAGGGAGGTGAGATAAACTACATAAAACCAAAAAAATTAAATTAAAATCAGAGAAGGAGGAATCAAAATGAAAAAAATGCGAAAAAGCTATTTTTATTTAAGCGCCATGCTGATTTTGATGTTGTTATTAACTGCAGGGTGTTCGTCGAATAAATCGTCTCAAAACAAGCAGGTAAATTATCCCACAAAACCCTTTGAATTTGTTGCTCCCGCAGGACCGGGCGGCGGTTGGGATACTACCATAAGAACAGTGGCGAAGGTGCTTCAGGACACTAAATTAATCACCCAGCCCATGCCGGTGGTGAATAAACCCGGTGGTGGCGGTGCTGTAGGGCTCGCTTACATGCAGGAGAAAAAAGGAGACCCGTATGAGGTGATAGTATTTTCACCGCCTCTATTATTAATTAATCTTACCGGACAAACCCAATATTCGTATAAAGATTTAACTCCACTTGCAATGTTAATACACGATTACGGTGCTTTTGCGGTGCCTAAAAATTCAAAATTTAATAGTATTAACGAAGTTATGGAAGCCCTCAAAAAGGACCCCAAAAGCGTAAAAATCGGCGGCGTTTCTTCACCCGGCAGCATGGACCACATACAATTTTTAGCCGCGGCAAAAGCTGCTGGGGTTGAAAACTTGAAGGACATACAATACATTTCTTTCCAGGGCGGGGAACACCTCGCAGCCTTGATGGGCGGTCATATCGACCTTTTATCAACGGGAATGGCCGAAGTGGTAGGGCCAATGCAGAGTGGTGATATTAAAGTGCTCGCGGTAACGGCACCCGAAAGAATAAAAGAAGGGCCTTTATCTCAGGTTCCCACTTTAAAAGAACAGGGAATAAATGCAGAATTTATTAACTGGAGAGGGCTTTTTGGTCCGCCAGAGATGCCGGATTATGCAGTAAAGTATTTAACGGATGCCTTATCAAAAATGGTAAATACTCCCGAATGGGATGAAATGGTTAAAAAATACGGTTGGACAAAAGCATTTATGGGAAGCGAAGAATTTAAAGCATTTTTAGAAAAGACCAACGAAAGCTATAAGGAAATATTAAAGGAAATTGAAATGTACAAAGGACAGTAATGATTAGCTTGCTCCGCAGGTTTTTAGCCTGCGGAGCGCTTTAAAAAAGGGGTGTGATAATCATGAAAAAGGATATGGTTACCGGACTAAGTGCAATAATTTTAGGACTTTTATACACTTACAAAGCATTGAGCCTTCCTAAGGCATCCATTGGTAATCCGATGGCTCCATTATATTTTCCACTTAGCCTTGGTGTTTTGATGATTTTAATAGGAGTAATAGTAGTTATTGTAGAAAAGAGTACGAAAATTATTTCCGAAAGTAAAAAAGAGGCAATAGACGAAAAAGATAAAGGCTATATTAAACTTATAATCGGGACAATAATTGCATCTATAATATATGCTATACTTTTTGATAAAATTGGGTTTATTATTTCGACTATTTTATTCTTAAGTTTTATTCTTTTTATGATTAATGGCAAAGAAAAGTGGGTAACAAATATTATAGTTTCAGTATTATTTACATTTTCAGTTTGGTATATATTTGAAAAATTAATTAATATAAGTTTACCGTAAGAGAGGTGCCGTTTTATGGATATTTTGCAATATTTACTTTACGGTTTTAAAGTTGCTATGACCCCGGTAAATATAATTTGGCTTATCTTTGGCTCTATTTTAGGGACCGTCCTTGGAATGCTCCCCGGTATTGGACCAACAACTGGCATTGCCCTTTTACTCCCTTTAACCTTTACAATGAATCCTACTACAGCTTTAATTACTATGAGTGCTGTTTATTACGGGGCAATGTTTGGAGGGTCAAGAAGCTCAATTCTTTTAAATATACCAGGCGATGGTGCAGCAGTAGCTTCTTGCTTTGATGGTTATCCCATGGCAAAGAACGGTCAAGCGGAAGCAGCCCTTGCTATTTCAGCGATAGCTTCATTTATTAGCGGTATGCTTTCAACTATTGCCTTTGTATTTTTAGCTTTACCTATTGCAAGGTTTGCATTAAAATTTGGTCCTCCAGAATATTTTGCTCTTATGTTATTTGCGCTTGCGGCAACTGCTTCTATTTCTAAGGATGAGCTTTTAAAAGGTATAATATCTTTACTTTTAGGTTTAATGATATCCACTGTAGGTATTGATTTACAGTCCGGTGTTCAAAGATTTACTTTCGGAATTCCCGAACTGCAAATGGGCATAGATTTTATTGTGGTAATTATCGGTATTTACGGAATGAGCGAGGTATTTATCAATTTTGAGACAATCTTAAAACAGGGAACAAAGCCAATACAGACAAAATTTAAAAGAATATGGATTACAATGGAACAATGGAAGAGAAGTATTTTACCTATATTAAGAGAGACTCCTGTTGGGTTTTTTATCGGAGTGCTTCCTGGTGCGGGCGGAACTATAGCAGCAATGATGGCTTATAATAATGAAAAGCAGCTTTCAAAAGAGCCAGAAAAGTTTGGCAAGGGTGCAATAGAAGGGCTTGCTGCACCCGAAGCGGCCAATAATGCTTGTTCCGTAGGTGCTCTCATTCCAATGCTTACCCTTGGTGTTCCGGGCTCCGGTACTACAGCAGTAATGCTTGGTGCTTTAATGATTTACGGTTTACAGCCAGGGCCGCTTCTTTTCCAACAGCACCCTGAAATAGGTTGGGGTGTTATTGCAAGTATGTTCTTAGGTAATGTAATTTGTGCTATTATTAATATCCCCTTGGCGGGACTTCTTGTTAGGGTATTATCCATACCACCGAAAATTCTCTATCCGATTATAATAGGTATATGCTTTATTGGTGTATATGCTATAAATATGAGCGTAGTAGATTTTTACCTATTAATAATTTTTGGGATAATTGGTTATTTCATGAAAAAATACGATATACCGACAGCTCCTTTAATATTAGCATGTATAGTTGGGGCAAATATAGAGCAGTATTTTAGACAATCTTTAATGCTTTCAAACGGTAGCTTGAGAATATTTTTCCGCTCGGGAATTTCAATAACATTACTATTTCTTGCTTTGATTTCAATCGTATATCCTTTCATATCCGATTATATAAAAACGAGAAAACAAAAGCCCGGTTATAAAGCTATATAAAGTGATAAAAAACCCGCCTTTTATCTAAAGGTGGGTTTTAAAATTTTTAAAGCGGAAAAACCTATTTTTCTCAAAAATTTTATAAAATCAATCATATTTGCAAAGGTGAAAAATATATATATTTATGTATTTATTAAAGAAGAAAAAATATATAAAAAATTTAAAATTGTGGTGCAGGAAATTTCTATATAATGGAGAATAAGTATAATAGAACCTGCGCCGGAATTAAAAATTAAATTAAAAGGAGGTGTTGCCTGGCGTCAGGAGAGCCTGACGGCCGGCGGTGGTCATGAGGAAGATACTTATGATATCACCGGAAAAATGCACTGGCTGCAGGACCTGCGAGCTTGCCTGTTCTTTTGTCAAAACAGAAGTATTTAACACGAAAGTATCACGAATTACCGTATTTGCCTTCGATGAAGCGGCAGTTTCGGTACCGATGACTTGCATGCAGTGCGATACGCCCTACTGCATGAAGGTGTGTCCGACCTCGGCTATTTCTAAAACGGAAGACGGTGTGGTAAAGGTTAACGGCGAAAAGTGCATAGGTTGCAAACTCTGCATAGCAGCATGCCCTCTGGGAAATATCACCTTAAGCACCGTAGAAGGCAAAATAGTAAAATGCGATCTGTGTGGCGGAGAACCGAAATGTGTGGAATTTTGTCCGACCGGTGCAATAGAATTTAAGGAAGTTTCCCCAAATGTTTTAGAAAGGAAGAAAGCAATAGCCAGGAAATTTAAAGAACTTTTAGGGGAGGCGAAGGAATAATGTTCGGTTGGACCGGAAAGATTATAAGGGTAAATCTTACGGAGGGTAGCATAAAGGTAGAAAACCTTAAAATAAAGGATGCTTATGAATATTTAGGTGGAAGGGGTCTTGGGGTTAAAATACTCTTTGATGAGGTTGATCCGAAAGTTGACCCTTTAAGCCCCGAGAATAAATTGATTTTTATGACCGGCCCCCTTACCGGCACTCTGGCACCCTGCTCGGGAAGATATGAAGTGGTAGCAAAGGCTCCACTTACGGGAACGGTGGGAGGAGCCAATTCGGGTGGACATTTTGGGCCGGAATTGAAGTTTGCCGGCTATGACGGCATAATATTTGAAGGCAAAGCTGATAAACCCGTTTACCTTTGGATAAACGATGACAAAATAGAACTGAGGTCCGCAAAACATTTGTGGGGGAAAAATGTGTTTGACACCACCGATGAGCTTTTAAAGGAGACCTCGGAAGATGCAAGGGTGGCATGCATTGGTCCCGGCGGAGAAAAAATGGTGCTTTTTGCCACTGTAATGAACGATAAGCACAGGGCTGCGGGACGTTCGGGCATGGGAGCGGTTATGGGCTCAAAGAATTTAAAGGCGGTTGTTGTAAGAGGAACGGGCTCCATTAAAGTGAAGGACCCGGATACCTTTATGAATGCAGTAAAAGAAGCCTATAAAAAATTGAAGGAACAACCGGTAACCAGTGCGGGGCTTCCCACCTACGGTACGGCAATTCTTATAAATATCCTGAACCAGGTAGGTTCCCTTCCCACGAGAAACTGGAGGGATGGCGGATATTTCGAATATGCCGAAGAAATAAGCGGCGAAGCTCTCAGGGAAAAATATCTTGTTAAAAATAAAGCCTGCTTTGGATGTCCTATTGCTTGCGGCAGGGTTACCAGGATTCCGGAAGGAAAATTTAAGGGATTTGGCGAAGGACCGGAATACGAAGCTGCCTGGGCTTTAGGGGCGGATTGCGGTGTAAGGGATTTAGCGGCGGTAAGCAAAGCAAACTTTATTTGCAATGAACTGGGGATTGACCCGATAACCATGGGCGCTACCATTGCCTGCGTAATGGAGATGTATGAAAAAGGAATCATTTCAAAAGAAGAAATAGGCTTTGAAGCTCCCTTCGGGAGCGCCGACGCTCTTGTGGAATTGACCAGAATGGCCGGTTTACGGGAAGGATTTGGTGATAAGCTGGCTTTGGGGTCTTACCGTTTGGCTGAACTTTATGGATACCCCCAACTTTCCATGTCGGTCAAGAAGCAGGAAATGCCCGCCTATGACGGCAGGGGAGTACAGGGTATGGGCCTGGAATACGCCACATCAAACCGCGGTGGGTGCCACGTAAGGGGTTATATGACCTCGGTAGAGGTTTTGGGAATCCCCGTAAAACTTGATCCGCTGGTAACTACGGATAAAGCCAAGTGGCTTAAGGCTTTTCAGGATGCGACCGCGGTTGTGGATTCTTCCAATATTTGTCTTTTCACCACCTTTGCCATAGGTGTTCCGGATATAAATGCTATGATGAAAGGTCTCGTAGGTTGGGATTATACCGATGAAGATGTTTTGAAAATTGGAGAAAGGATCTGGAATTTAGAGAGATTGTTTAACTTAAATGCGGGAATTACGAAAGATGATGATACATTACCGCCAAGACTTTTAACGGAGCCTTTAAAAGTAGGCCCGGCAAAGGGCAAGGTGGTAGAGCTTGATACAATGTTAAGGGAATACTACGAAGTAAGAGGATGGGATGAAGAAGGCATTCCCACCGAAGAAAAATTAAAGGAACTCGGCATAGAATAAATAACAAAAGTTTGGGATGCCGCGGGCCCCGGAAAAGGGGCCTGCGGTATGCTTAGAAGGGGAAATCTTATGAAAGTGAAATTTTTTGCCCATTACAGGGAATATACCGGCACAAAGGAAATCGATGTAAAAAACTGTAAGACGGTAGGGGAGCTGTTAAAAAAGCTATCGGAAATCTACGGAGAAAAACTTTCAAAGGAATTTTTTGATGGAGAAGGTTTGAGCAGCAGGGTAATAGTGCTTGTAAACGGCAGGAATATAGTTCACCTCTCAAATCTAAATACTCCGTTAAAAGATGAGGATGAGATAAGCCTTTTTCCGGTCGTCGCCGGCGGCCTGTAAAACGGCTTTTTATTTTTGAGGAAGGTGAGCATATGATTGAATCCATACTGAAGCGGTATCCGAAAGAAAGACGATTTCTTCTTGCAATTCTCCAGGATATTCAAAGGACGTACAACTATTTACCGCGAAAAGCTTTAAACGAAGTCCGGGAGTACCTGGATATTCCTTTAAGCAGCCTTTACAGCATGGCAACTTTCTACAGGGCATTAAGCCTGAAACCCAAAGGGAAATACGTTATAAGGGTTTGCGACGGTACCGCCTGCCATATAAGAGGCTCCATGAATCTCTTGGAAGAAATTAAAAGGGAGCTCTCCCTTTTGCCGGGAGAAATAACTCCGGACGGTAAATTTTCTTTGGAGACGGTTAACTGCCTCGGCTCCTGTGCCATAGCCCCCGTCATGATGATAAACGAAAGGGTTTACGGCAACCTTAAGCCGGATATGTTAAAGGAAATTTTTAGCAGCTTAGGGGGTGAGGAAAATGGTTGAGGATAATATGCCCGATAAAAAAACGGTATTGATATGCTGCGGTACGGGCTGTTTGGCTAACAACAGTTATGAAATATATAGAGAGCTTAAAAAAAGGGTAGAAGCTGCCGGTGAAGATATATCGGTTAAGCCCGTGCTTAAAACAACGGGTTGTAACGGCCTTTGTGAAAAAGGGCCGGTAATTACCATTCTACCGGAGGATATTTTTTACTGCAAGGTTAAGATTTCGGATGTGGATGAAATTTTCGAAAAGACCCTCTTAAAAGGTGAGATTATTGAAAGGCTTCTATATCTGGATATAAAAACGGGTAAAAAGGTTAAATCCCACAAGGAAAGCGAGTTTTTTAAAAGGCAGAAAAAAATTGCTTTGCGAAATATTGGTCAGATAGACCCGGCCAATATCGAGGATTATATCCAAAGGGGAGGCTACAGGGCACTTAAAAAGGCTTTGTTTGAAATGTCGCCCGATGAGATAATTAATGAGGTAGAAAAATCGGGTTTAAGGGGAAGGGGAGGTGCGGGATTTCCTACCGGTTACAAGTGGAAGCAGGCAAAAAAAATAAACAGTTTTCCGAAATACGTTATATGTAACGGCGATGAGGGAGACCCCGGGGCTTTTATGGACAGGAGTGTAATGGAAGGAGATCCGCATAGCATTATAGAAGGGATGATAATAGGTGCTTATGCCGTAGGTGCCCAAAAAGGGTTCGTCTATATAAGGGATGAGTACGCCCTTGCGGTAAAGAATGTCTCAAGGGCAATAAAGGATGCTTATGGAAGGGGATTCTTAGGCGAGAATATTTTGGGCAGCGGTTTTAACCTGGATATAGAAATTGTCAGGGGCGGAGGGGCTTTTGTATGCGGAGAATCCACAGCCCTTATGGCCTCTATAGAAGGAAGGGTAGGAGAACCCAGGGTAAAATACATAAGGTCTACGGAAAAAGGATTATGGGGACAGCCTACGGTTTTAAACAATGTGGAGACATGGGCAAACGTACCCGTTATCGTTGATCGGGGAGCAAAGTGGTTTTCCTCCATAGGCACCGAAAAAAGCAAGGGTACAAAAGTTTTTTCACTGGTAGGCAAGGTAAACAATACGGGGCTTATTGAAGTGCCCATGGGGGTTACCTTGAGGGAAATCATTTTCGATATCGGCGGAGGCATCCCCGGTGGAAAAAAATTTAAGGCCGTACAGACGGGAGGGCCTTCGGGAGGATGTATACCCGAATCCCTTCTGGATTTACCCGTTGATTTCGATTCCCTTGATAAGGCAGGATCCATGATGGGCTCTGGCGGTATGATAGTAATGGATGAGAGCAACTGCATGGTTGAAGTTGCAAGATATTACCTGAAATTCCTTTCGGAAGAATCCTGTGGAAAGTGCACTCCCTGCCGGGAAGGAATAAGGCGGATGCTGGAAATACTGGAGGATATATGCGCCGGTAAGGGAAGGGAAGAGGATATCAAGCTTTTACTGGAACTTGCGGAAACGGTAAGGGAGGCTTCTTTGTGCGGGCTTGGGAAAACCGCCCCCAATCCGGTGCTTACTACAATTAAATACTTCAAAGATGAATATCTTGCTCATATAAAAGAAAAGCGGTGCCCTGCAGGGGTATGTAAGGAGCTTACCTCTTACAGGATAAATCAGGAGCTTTGCAAACGGTGCGGGGTATGTGCAAAAAAATGCCCTGCCGGTGCTATTTTTTCAAAACCCAAAAGCCCCTATGTAATAGACAACAACAAATGTATAGTCTGCGGAGCCTGCAGGGAAGCCTGCAGGTTTAACGCCATCGAAGTTATGGGGAGGCGGGAAGGATGAAAATAAAAATTGACGGTTTGGAATGTGAGGCAAATTACGGGGAATATATACTCGAGGTTGCAAAAAGAAACGGCATACATATACCCACATTGTGCCATACGGACGCCCTGCCGGGGCAGGGAAGCTGCAGGCTCTGCATTGTGGAGGTGATCGAAGGTGGTAAAAATAAGGTGGTTGTGTCCTGCCTTTACCCCGTAACCAATGAAATAGAAGTTTTAACAAATTCAGACAAAATAAGAAGGATGAGGAAAAACATAATAAGGCTTCTTGCGGCAAGGGCACCGGAAAGCGAACATATAAGAAAACTTAAAGAAGAATACAAAGTTCCTGAAGAAAAAAGGTTTAATGTAGATAAAGGAGAAAAGTGCATTCTATGCGGACTTTGCGTGAGGGCATGCGAGGCGGTGGGTGTTTATGCGATATCGTCGGTGAACCGGGGGATTACAAAAAAAATTTCTCCTCCCTTCGAAGAACCTCCCGAAGACTGTATCGGGTGCGGTGCGTGTGCCCAGGTTTGTCCTACGGGGGCGATAGCTTTAAAGGAATTTGAGGGCAAAAGGGTTATCTGGGATAAAACCTTTGAGCTCGTAAAATGCAGCGTTTGCGGAAACTATTTTACGACCCGCGAACAGTATGAATTTTTAAAGCAAAAATACGGCTTAGAGGCGGAAGAATTTCTTTGTGACAAATGCCGGAAAAAGTCTACCGCTCAAAAATTGGTTTTCTAAAATTTACCGCCCCGTTATAAGTTAGGGGCGGTTCTCAAAAAAATATTGATAAATTTTACGAAATAGTGATAAAATTTTATTTAATATAATTTTTTGAAACAAAATTAGGAAAGGAGGAGATTCTTACCTTTTCCGGTATAAATCGTTAATTAGCTCCGTTATATCTAAAATGTACTCTCCTCGCCCGGGCCAATCTATTTTAATATAGGGTGAATTCAGTGCGGCTATGTGAGAATTTTTTTCCGAGTAAATTTTTAAAGATAATTCCTCAACGAATCTACCGGGATCTAAAAAAATATTTGTGTTCACTTTCAGGTAAATTTTATCTTCCAGATCTAAAAAAAGTATTTTAAACGGTTTTGCAGGTTCTGCTTCAAAAGTCTCCGTATAGTTTTTAAAATCGTAAACTTTTTTTCTTCCTATGGCAGCAATTCTCTTTCCTCCAAGAACACAGCCGGAAAACTTGAAAATATCGCTGGATGAGGTTTCTTTTATTTCGGAATCATTAATAAGTATTATATTATGAAACTCATAAAAATCCGAAATGAATGTAGTCCTGTTGGTAAAAAACTCAACGCCTATTTCCATATTGACCCTCCTCAAGAAGTATAACGGTATATCTTATATTATTCAAAATACGGTAAATAGGTTACTTATTTTATTAAAAGGAGGAGACTATGAATCCAAAAAAGTTTGGGGACTTTAAACAGCTCATTATGAAAATAAATAACAAAGTAAATGAGGAAATGTACGGCAGGGGGCTGGATTGGCAGAAGGTCGAAATCTTTGGAGATAAAATAGTGATAATAGCCTGCAATAAAAGAATATCCGTTTTAAAACACCTGGATGAAAAAGAATATTTTGTCACCAGGTTGATGGATTTAGCGCTACTCTCCGAGTTTAAACTGAGGTTCAAACAAAAGTTTGAAGAGGAAACCGGACTTAAAATAAAAAGCCTCCTGAAAGATTACGATCCGGAACAGGAATATGCCGGCACTATTATAATTACCACAATGCCCGTGGAAGAATTTTTGGAGAAATCTTCATAGTGAAAATAAATACTATTGACAAAATAATATATTCACTGTATATTTTTATATAGACAAGCTGAATATGGTGGAAATGACTGGATAAGAGAGATCCCCTTTAGAGGGATAGCTCGAGGCCGTCAGATAAATGCTGCAGGGTGTAAGATTTTCTTACATACCCTTTTGCGGTATTTATTTGGCGGCCTTTAAATTTTTTAAAAGGAGGAATAAATTTTGAAAATCAAGGAAATTGTTAGCGCTTTAAACGAAATAACGGGAGGAAGGGTAGTTGCGGACCTGTCGGATATCACTCTGGGTAAAAACCCCTTTGTGGTAATGAAATCTTCAAATATACCTGGCAAGGAGGTTATTGAAATCCCGGGACTGGTGTTTGGCGACCCGGAAAAAGAAGTTAAAAAGGTTGCTATTACCATGACCCTCACCGAGCAGTCCATTGAGCTTGCCGGGGCTACGGGCGTGGACCTGATAATTGCCCATCATCCGGTAGCTGATGCGGCGAATTCAGGGGGTGTAACCCTGAAAAACTACCTCGGATTATACGGAATATCGGTAATAGAATTGCACGAAGCTTTTCACGGCCTGCACCCGGGGATTTCTTATATTCACGGTCACAGGGCGTATAAGGTGGATATAAGTTACGGAGGGATACCGGGAAATATAATGTATGTGGGTAAAGTCCTGGAAGGCATCAATACGCTGAAGGATATGATAGAAAGAATAAATTCCTTTATGGATATTAAAAGAGAATTTCTGTCTTTAGAAAAGGAAAAGAGCGCATACGGCAATGAAGATCTGATTAATTCAGCAACGGCAGCTTTAGCCGAGATTTACCTTGGGAACCCGGATTCAAAGGTACAGCACATTTTACATATTTTCCCCCATACCGGATTTGAACCGGTACATCTTTTAAAAGCAAAATCGGAATATCCCGAAATCGATACCGTAATATGCTCCATAAGCCGGGTAAAGAGGGAAAGCCCTCTTGTCGAAAAGGCAAAGGAATTGGGCCTTAATTTCATATGCGGAAATTCCCATGCTTATGAAATCTTTGAAAATGGATTACCTTTAGCCCTGGCTTTAAAATCTTACTTAAAAGACGATATCGAGATTCGCATTTTCAGGGAAAAGGTTTACTCATTCCCGGTCGTGGCCTTCGGCTCGGACAAAATAAAGGAATATGCGGATTATATAAGCCAAAATTATCTGATAAAAAAGATGTAACAATTAAAATAAGGTCCTCTCTGGGGGGTGATGGGGAAAAATTTTTAAATAAATTATTCTTAAAAAAATCAATCAATTAAATTTTAAGGAGGGGTATTATGGCGGTTAAAGAAAAAGAAGTATTGGGCACCAGGAAGATGGAAAGAATCGAATACGTAGGCCTTACGGTTCTGGGATTATCCCTTGCGGTATTATTTTTCAGGCCCGGAGTGATAGGCGGAATTTTCGATGCCATGGTTAACAAAACCGTCCCCGTTATAGTAAAGGTATATTTAACTGGAACCCTTGGGTGCGCTATAATCCTGAGTGTTATGACCGGAAGGATTCTTGAAAGACTCGGATTCACCGATGCTCTTGTAAGATTATATATACCTCTGGCCCGGTGGATTAAAATTACACCCCTTGTAATAGTTCCCGCAATTTACAATATCCTGGGAGATATAAATGCTGCGGGCAGAATAACAGCCCCCTATTTGAAAAAGGTAGGAGCAACAAAAGACGAGCAAAAAATTGCGGTAGCCACCATGTGTCAGGGAAATCAATCCTTTTCCACTTTGATGCTCGGTATTTTAGCCTTTGCTACCGGCGGCATCTGGGCTTTTCCTGTAATATTCATAGGGCTTTTTTTGCCGGTTATCCTCGTTCCTCTATTGTTAAAGGTCACCCTTTACAGAAACGTCAGCTTTAAAGATATTTCCGATATGCCCCGGTTTACCCCCAGCACGCCTATTGTCCCCACTATTTTTAACGGTGCCCGGGAAGGCGCGGAACTCTTGTTCCTGCTTTTGATACCGGCAGCAGCGGTAATTTTTGCAATAATGGGGGCCCTGGATTATATCGGCATATGGAAGCCCATAGAAAATGCCCTGACAGGATTTCTCGGGGCTCTCTCCATTGATCCTCAGACGGGAATACAGTCCATACTGGTTTCTCCAACCCTTGCCATGAACACCCTTGTTCAGACCATAAAAAATATACCTCCCCGTTTTGCCATAGGTTCCTTTATCATTGCAGCTTCGGGCTTTCCTCTTCAAATACCCTTAGCACAGATTCCGGCGGTTTGGTCGCAGAATTCCGATTTGACCGCTCAGGAAGCTTTAGAAGCAGCGGTTGTAGGAATTATCATCAGGATAATTTCAGCTTTTATCCTGGCAATGATTATCACACCTTTAGTGGTGTAACCGATGGAATATTTTATATCGATGCCGAAACACGGTTTGACGATGAGAGAAGGAACCGTTATAAAGTGGTTGAAAAAAGAAGGCGAAGAAGTTAAAGCAGGGGAAGAAGTTGTGGAAATTTTTACCGGGAAGGTAAATATAATGATCACCGCAGCAAATGAAGGTATTTTGAAAAAAATACTTGTAAATGAAGGCTGTGTGGCTGAGGTAGGAACTCCTATTGGGATAATTGAAGATATAAACTAAAAAGAGGCAGGAAAATTCCCTGCCTCTTGCTTTTTCCTATTTATAATTTAATGTAAAATTTATTGAAAAATATTCTTAATTTTGTAATAATCTAATTATAAACAAAGAAAAATAAATTAAAAAAAGGGGTATTTTGTATGATTCATATTGTAACCGACAGTGCGGCGGACCTTCCCGCAGAAATTTTAAAGGAGCATAATATTCATGTAGTGCCTTTAACGGTGAAAATTAATGGAGTGGAGTACAGGGAAGGAGTTGACCTTTCACCGCTGGAATTTCAACAAAAGATGTTAAGTTCCCGGGAACTTCCGGTAACATCTCAGCCCTCACCCTATAACTTTTTTAATGTATTTCAGGAACTATCGAAAAAAGGACAGGTGCTTTGCCTTACGCTTTCTTCAAAGCTAAGCGGTACTTTCCAATCAGCCTGTGTGGCAAAAAACATGCTGGGGGAAAAGGTAAAGGTTTATGATACTCTTGCAGGTTCTCTCGGCCAGGGAATTCAGGTGATAAAAGCGGCTAAATGGGCAGCCGAAGGGCTGAGCATTGATGAGATAATAGAGAAGTTGGATGCGGTAAGAAAGGAAATGAGTATACTAATCCTTCTGGATACCTTGGAGAACATAGTAAAGGGTGGAAGGTTGAGCAGATTTCAGGGTTCCTTAGCAAAGGTCCTTGATATCAAGGTAATTTTGCACGCGGTGGAAGGTGCGGTAGAGGTTCTGGATAAGGTAAGAGGTAAAAAAAGATTTCTTATGAGAGCGGTAGAAGTTATATCGGAAAGAGGCAAGGACTTTTCCGAAAAAATCTTTGGTATCACTCATTTAGATAATGAAGAAGACGCTAATTTCCTGAAAGGGGTAATAAAAGAAAGATTTAACCCCAAAGAGGTTATTGTATGTCCCATGGGTTCCACTATGGGAACCTATGCTGGTAAGGGCGGGATGATTATTTCCTTCGGGTAAAAATAATCCTCTGCTATTTTTTGACAAATTAAAACGTATTTTATCAAAGCAATAAAAAAATTGTCAATAAGAAAAATATAAAAATAAGTAAAAAAATTTCAAAAACATATTGAAAAAAATATTTGTGTTTGATATATTAATTCATGAGCTTAAAAATAAAAGAGCCTCAGCAAAGTGGGGGGATAGGGGAATGCTGAGGCTTTGGAAAGGGAGGTTTCGAAGAACTCCCTTATTTGCGCAATTTTTTAAATATTAATTCTTCTAAAAATAATTTTAATATACTTGTCCAGCAATGTCAATATTATTAATTAGGAATTTTTTAAATTCTTCCACCCTGGTTTATAAAAAACAGGGTATTTTTTATTTTATTTCTACATTAATTATAAACCTATAATTTGATATTTTTTGTTAAATTTTTATGAATTATTTACGATATCGGAGTGTATAAAGGAAGCATGCGAAGATATATTAGGCCTACCTATTAATAAGGTTTAGAATATAGAAAAACTTAAAAAATCCCCCGAAAAATTTTCTCGGGGGATTTACTATAATTATAAAACAGCTAATTCTTCATCTTTTAAATCAGTTATAAACATATGTCCGGGTGAATGGGTAATCATGATATCCGGCTTTGAACTCAATGCAACGGATTGGGGAGTAACTCCGCACGCCCAGAAAACTGGCACTTCGTTTTCCTTAATCTCAACAGGGTCGCCAAAATCGGGCTTTTCAATATTTTTTATCCCAATTTTTACAGGATCACCTATATGAACGGGTGCGCCGTGTACTGCAGGGAATCTTGATGTTACCTGAACTGCACGGATTACCAATTTTTCCGGTATCGGCCTCATGCTTACTACCATTTTTCCTGAAAAAACACCGGCAGGAACTGTATCTATATTTGTAATATACATGGGTACATTCTTGTTTTCTTCTATGTGCCTTACTGGGATACCGTTTTCTAATAATGCTTTTTCAAAGGTAAAGCTGCATCCCAGCAAAAAGGAAACGAAGTCGTCTTGCCAGATTTCTTTTATGTCTGTTACCTCATCAAAAAGCGTTCCGTTTTTGTAAATCCTGTATTTCGGAATATCGGTCCTGATATCCCCATCCTTTGCTATTTTTGGGACCGGGTTTCCCGCATCTAATACATCCAATAGGGGGCATGGTTTGGGGTTTCTAAAGGAAAATAGCAGAAAATCATATGCATACTTTTTTGGAAGTATTACCAGATTAGCCTGGACAAAACCAAGGGTCATACCGCAGGTTGGCCCCTGCCATTTACCATCTCTTATCAGTTTTCTTGCCTCAAAGGCAAGTAAATTATTCATATTATAAAACCTCCACTATTGAAAAATATTCCTTACCTTTTACTTTAATATTATAGTAATTTAAAGGGACCGCCGTTTCTTTAATAATTCTTATTTTTTCCTCAGTTTGTGCCAAAATCTTGTGGGCTTCTTCTACGGTCACCGCTTTAAACTTAATCCTATCGCCGGGCTTTAGCTGAGCAAGCCTGTCTAAATCAGGGGATATTAGGGTAGCAATTTTTACGTATCCTCCTGTGGTTTGAGCATCTTTAAGCATTACAATGGGTTTTCCGTTTGCAGGCACCTGCACCGCGCCCGGAACGAGGCCATCGGTTATTATATCGTGCTTTTTTGCTTTAATTTCCGGGCCTTCCAAACGAAGACCCATTCTATCCGAATCCTTGCTTATTGTGTACTCCGAGCTCAAAAATTTATCAATCATTTCCTTTTCGAAGTAGTCGTCCTGAGGCCCCAAAATAACCCTTACTTCCATAAAGGAGGGATATTTTGGTATGTATTCATCCCTTACTTTTACTAATTTACATTCTATATTAGTTTCCTTTGCCTTTAAGATATCATCTTTTAAAAGCCTTCTTCCCATGTAGCCCCCGATGTTTCCCCTTGTATACGTAGAAAAGCTTCCCATCTTAAAGTCCCCTTCAAATCCCCCTTTTACCGCAAGATAGGCACGGCATCCGGACTTTAACTGCCCAAAGGTAATAGTATCGCCCTTTTTTACCGGTATTACTGACCAGTTAGGGACCAAATTGCCGTTTAAATATACGGGGATTTGTGCACCGGTAACCGAAATAAATGTTTTATTCAGGGCTTCCAAATGCGGGCCCATCATGGTTATTTCAAGAGCGGGGCAATTCTCCGGATTTTCAAGCAATATATTTGCTATTTTAAACGAAAATTCATCCGCAGCACCCGAGGTAGGTACACCCTGATGCTCGTAACCATACCGGCCCATGTCCTGTATTGTTGTAAAAAGTCCGGGGTTTAATACTTTAAAAACCTCCAATTTCTAATACCTCCCGAAAATCAATTAGCGTAATCATAAGTCTTTACGTTAAATTTTCCATTATTTACTTCCTCTCTTATTTTATAAAACTCTTCTTTTGCGATCCTTACAAATTTCAAATAATTACCCGCCTCCAAAAGTATCGGTCTCTCGTTTTTTGGGTCGTAAATTTTTACCGGTGTCTGCCCTATGAGCCTCCAACCGCCGGGGCTTTCTATAGGGTAAATGCCTGTCTGCTTATCCGCAATTCCTACAGAGCCTGCTGGTATTTTTTCCCTCGGCCTTTCAAGACGCGGGGTAGCTATTTTTTCAGACATTCCACCGAGGTACGCAAAACCCATGGTAAATCCCAGCATGTAAATACGGTATAAGGGCTTTGTGTGAATTTCTATTACCTCTTCAGGGGTCAATTTATTATAGGATGCTACGAATTCTAAGTCGGGACCAAACTCATCACCGTAGACGACAGGTATTTCTATTACCTTTGCATTTTTATATGAAGATTTGTCGATAGAAGAAAGCATATTCTCTATTTTTGATGTAATTTCTTTATATGGGATTGTAAGAGGTTCATATTTTATCAAAAGGGACCGGTAAGTTGGTACAAGGGATATTATTCCCTTAATATTTTTTTCTTTTAAAAAGCCGTAAAGGGCCATTACCTTATCATTACATTCTTCCGATATTTCGTTTCCGAATTCAACTAGAACAGCTTTGTCTCCTTCGGGTAAAATTTTTGGTTTTTCGTACATCTTTTATCTCTCCCGATCAGAATAAATTTTTCATTGGTTGAATTTCAATGCCGTTTTCCTTGAATAGTTTATTAAGCTTAGACGCAAAATCAACGGCTTTGGGGTTATCACCGTGGATGCATACGGTTTTTGACCTTACCTCTACCTCACTCCCGTCCACCGCCACAACCTTACCTTCCTTAACCATTTTTAAAATTCTTTTACATGCTTCTTCTTCATCGTGAATGACAGCATTTGGAGCACTTCTTGGTACAAGGGTGCCGTCTGGATTGTAGTTTCTATCTGCAAAAAATTCTATGGCATATTTAATCCCTTTTTTGTTTGCACAGTATTCCAGCTCCGAATTGCCCAATCCTACGCAGATTAAATCCTCGTCCACCAATCCTATTGCTTCCACGATTGCTGCTGCGAGTTTGGCATCCTTCATTGCCATATTGTAAAGGGCGCCGTGGGCTTTAACGTGTTGAAGCTTTAATCCTTGAGCCTCTGCAAAAGCCTTTAATGCACCAATTTGATATATAAGGTAGTTTTTAACTTCTTCAGGAGAAACGTCCATATTTCTCCTGCCAAATCCCAGAAGGTCCGGAAAACCCGGATGAGCTCCTATTTCTACATTGTATTCCCTGCAGTATTTTACAGTTTTTGCCATTACATTAGGGTCTCCTGCGTGAAACCCGCAGGCGATATTTGCGGAGGATATGTATTTTACTATCTCTTCATCCCTTCCTATCTTATAGGCTCCAAAGCTTTCGCCGATGTCGCTGTTTAAGTCGATTTTAAAAAGCATTTTAAGACCTCCCCTGTAAGGATTTTTAACTTTATTATATTGCAAAATTTATACCCGTAAATTCCATTATTATTAAAAGAATTAATATATATTTTAAATAGGCAGAATTCTTTTTAATAAATATTTTTATTATAATTATTTTATACAGTTACTAATTTAAGATATTTGCAAATCGTGTGCGATATTGCACATTTATTCAAAAAATGGAGGAATTTTTATGGTTAAATCATTTTTATTTATGTCCTTTTTCTTTATTTATACGATTTTAATAGTTTATTCAACTCGCAGCGGATTTTACGATACCTACAATGTGGAAGATTTTTTTCTTGCGGGTAAAAAATTAAATACCTTTTACAGTACGGGTACCTTTATCGCAACCTGGTTTTCGGCAGCTTCCATCCTGGGTTTGGGCAGCTATCTTTATATTTACGGCATATCGGCGGTTTTTTACAGTATCCTGCCGTGGTTTTTCGGAGCCGTTTTACTGTATTTTCTGTCCAAAACCATTAGGAAAAGTAATATTCACACCTTTCCTGAATTTTTTCAGGAAAAATATAATTCTCAGCTTTTACAAAAAAGTTCATCCATTATAATGATTATTTCGTATGTATTTTATATCACCATGCAAATAAAGGGTTTCGGTATGGTTATGAGTATGCTCCTTGATATTCCTTATAGCCTTTCCCTTTTACTTGTGTATCTTTATATTTTTTATACTACCTTCGGCGGCCTTTTTTCCGTCGTTAAATCCGATGCATTAAATGCTGCTGTTATATTTGTTTCTTTATTCATCTTTGCGGTCTATATAATTAAGTTAAATAAAGGTTTGGCCAATTTATATATAAATGCTTTAAATGTGGATACACCGCCTTTATTAATCTGGAATATATCCACCCCCAGGGGAGGGTTGCTTGATCCTTTTTGTAAAGGGCTCAGGCCTCCCTTATACCTTTTATCCTCATTTTTCGGATGGGGTTTAGGGCTTGCTGCCAATCCCCAGTACATTATAAGGATTGTTTCTGCAAAAAGCGATAAAACAGCAAAGAATATGATAGTTTATTCTTTAATCATACTTTCCGTGATTTACTTTTTTGTAATTTTCGGGTCCATAGGTTTACGGGTTCTAATACCTATTTTTGTAGATAGTTCAAACAAAAATATAGATGATATAGTGCCGCTCTTGTTTAATCGTATCGCTCCTTCGTGGATAACCGGGGTATTTTTAATAGGGATAATTGCTGCTTCGGTATCCACCGCAAACTCAGAATTACTTCTGATATCCACCAGCTTTTGGAATGACTTACTAAAGAGGTTTTATAAAAATATCGGCGATGAGGATAAAATCCTGAATATAAACCGAATTTTAATAGGTATTGCTGGAACCGTATCGATGATACTTTCCTTAAATCCGCCTGAAAACCTTATCGAATACGGAGGCAATATATGGGGAATCTTTTCTTCATCAATATTTGTACCGCTTTATGCCACAATGTTTATAAAAAAACCTAAAAAGTTAAGTGCTGAAATATCCTTTTTCTCAGGCCTTATTACTTATATGCTGTTTTTTATACTTCAAAACAGGGCAAATATTCCTTATATAAAATTGATTCATCCGGGAATGCCCGGTTTTATAGTATCACTTGCAGGGTTTATTGTGGGGGAGGTGAAAAAACATGAGAAGCATTGAGTCAAGGATACTTATACCTTTTTTGATAATAATAATATTTTCGTTGGCAGTCCTCGGATTTACCTCCTATTACGGATCCTATAAGATTTTTAAAAGTTTATTATATTATCTCCCCGACTATAATGAAAGCCTTTATACTGGTTTTGTTTCTTCAAAGCTGCTCGAACTTCAAAAATACACAATACTTGTTGCGATTATATCCATAATCGTAGCATCCCAGCTTACTTTTTTCTTTACCTATGGTATTGTAAAACCCATAAAAAAGCTGTCCATCGCATGTGAAAGGGTGGCAAAGGGCGATTTTGAGGTAAAGGTGGAGTATAAAAGCGAGGATGAAATAGGTACTTTAAAAGATGCTTTCAATACTATGGTAGCAAAAATAAAAGAATACATAGAGAATATAGAAAAGATAAATAGGCTTTCTCTGGTGGGGGAAATGTCTGCATCCCTTGCCCATGAAATCAGAAACCCACTTCAGGGTATAAAATCCTGCCTTCAGGTTATAGAGACAGACCTTAAAGAAAGCAACTTTTCAAAAGAACTTTTCCCTTTGGTATATAACGAAATAAACAGGATCGATAAGATAATTTCAGATTTGTTAAGCTACGGAAGGCCCTCCGAGCCTCACTTTGAATTGATAGTTTTAGATAATGTTTTAAATGAAATTTTACCCCTTGTGGATTCTATGATAAAAAAGAAAAGTTTGAACCTTAAAATAGATTTGGAAAAAGATCTTGAAATTTATGTGGATTCTTCTCATCTTAAGCAGATTATAATTAACGTAATATCCAATGCGGTGAAAGCCTGCAGGGAAAAGGATTCCATTTTCATAAAGGCACAAAAAAAGGATGGTGAGGTTGTAATAGAAATAAGGGACACCGGAATAGGGATTGCAAAGGAAAACCTTTCAAAAATATTCAACCCCTTTTTTACCGCTTTCGGAGAAGGTACGGGATTGGGGCTATGCGTGGTTCAGGTTCTGGTAAATCAAAATAACGGCAAATTAAAAGTAGAAAGTGAAGAAAACAACGGTACATCATTTTATATATCATTTCCTTGTGCGATATCGCACACTATGAGCGGAAACTAACAAAGTTATGATTAGCTGCATTATTATATAAAAGCCCGAATATTGCTAAAACGGGCTTTTTTATTTTTGGAATGATATTTGCAAAACTAAAATAACAAAAATAATTGATAAACTAATTTATTTTACGGGAGGTGAAGGAGGGATTTTATCCCTAAGTTAAACCTTTAAAAAACTACATTATTAAAATCCATTGAAAAAAGGGAGGTTAATGAGGTGGAAAAAAAGACATTTTGGCAAAAAATAAAAAACATAGGTCCGGGAGCGATAGTCGTTGCGGCATTTATAGGACCGGGAACCGTTACCACATGTACCCTTGCGGGCGTAAACTACAAATATACCCTTTTGTGGGCAATGCTTTTTGCTACCATAGCAACAATAATCCTGCAAGAAATGTCTGCAAGAATAGGTATAGTATCCAATAGAGGCCTCGGAGATGCAATAAGGGAGGCTTTTGCCGAGAATCCGGGAGTAAAATACCTTGTTATTGCTCTGGTTATTGCCGCTTTAGGTATCGGCAACTCTGCATTCCAGAGCGGTAATATCAGCGGGGCATCGATGGGTCTTGAAGTTATATTAGGTGGCACCAGAAAATTGTGGGTTGCTATAATTGCAGTGGTTGCAAGTCTTCTTTTGTGGACGGGAAGCTACAGGCTTATTGAGAAGGTTTTGATCGGACTTGTAATTTTAATGAGCGTTGTTTTCGTAATCACTTCAATCGTTATCTCCCCAAATTGGTCGGAGGTAATGTCAGGGCTTTTCATACCGAGAATACCGGCGGGTGCCCTTGTCGTTACTCTGGGGCTTATAGGTACGACGGTTGTGCCTTATAACCTGTACCTGCACTCGTCAGCTGCTGCTGAAAGATGGGGTAAGGAAAAGGATAAAAAAGAAGCCATTTCGGATTCAAGGTTAGACTCCATAATCTCTATAGGTTTAGGCGGAATTATATCAATAGCTATTATAATCACCTCCGCATCCATGTTTGGTCAGGGCGTCACTATAAAGTCCGCTGCTGACATGGCTCGCCAGTTGGAACCCTTACTTGGCCCCTGGGCAAAATGGTTTTTTGCTTTGGGACTGTTCGGTGCTGGCATTTCCTCGGCTATCACCGCACCTATGGCAGCGGCTTTTGCTATTACAGGAGTATTGGGCCTCGGAAGGGACCTCAAAAATTCTACATTTAGATTAATATGGTTAATAGTAATGCTCGTAGGTGCCTTTGTGGCGTTCATGGGAGCAAATCCGGTACAGATAATAGTTTTTGCTCAAGCAATAAACGGTGTACTACTTCCAATTTCCGCTGTATTACTGCTGATGGTTATGAACAAAAAGAATATAATGAACGAATATGTAAACAACGCAACATCAAATATTTTGGGGTATTTCATTGTTATATTTACGATAATTTTAGGTATAAGGATGATCCTGAAAGCATTAAAAATAATATAATTTGAATATAATTAAAAGCAGGTCAAAATATGGCCTGCTTTTTTTATTTTAGCAGGATATTTATAATAAAGTATAGAAATTATTTTTAAGTTCTAAAAAGCAGGTGGTTAATATTGAAAGCAAAAAAAATACTAATTATAGATGACGAACCGGCTATCTGCAAAGCCCTTCAAATCTCGCTAAAATCGGAAGGATTTGAAGTTGATACCGCATTTTCTGCAAAAGAAGGAATAAAGAAATTCAAGGGATTTTTACCCGATGTGGTTATTCTTGACCTTCGCCTTCCCGATTCGGATGGCATAAAGGTAATGGAATCAATCAAGGCTATAGAAAGGGATACGATAGTTATACTAATAACCGCATATGGAGATACAAAAACTGCGGTGGAGGCAGTGAAAAAGGGAGCATATGATTTTATTACAAAGCCCTTTGACCTTGAGGAACTTAAGATTACTCTAAAAAAGGCCTTGAAGGAAAAAGCTCTTTTGGAGGAAAACCATATTCTTAAATCTTTGCAGGGGAAAAGTGCTTTTATAACTAAAGATAATGAAATATTAAATTTTTTTTCTCAAATAGAAAACATGGCCAATACCGACTGCCCCATTCTTATTGAAGGTGAAACGGGCACGGGCAAAGAGGTAATGGCAAAAATGATACATGAAAGCAGTGACAGAAGGACAAAACCGTTCATTCCCATCAACTGCAGTGCAATTCCTGCGAATTTATTTGAAAGCGAGCTTTTTGGCTATGAGAAAAACGCCTTTACGGGAGCAACGGAAAGAAAAAAAGGTTTGATTGAACTGGCGGACGGAGGTACCCTTTTTCTTGACGAAGTAGGAGAAATCCCTTTGGAACTTCAGGCAAAGCTCCTTCGTTTTTTGGAGGAAAAGGCAATAAGGAGGGTTGGAGGATTAAACTACATCCCTGTTGATGTAAGAATTATTTCTGCTACAAACAGAAATTTAAAGGAGGAAATAGAAAGGGGAAATTTCAGAAGGGATTTATATTACAGGCTCTGCGTTGTAAACTTTAAGATTCCACCATTAAGGGAAAGAAAAGAAGATATTTTACCCATTTCGGAACATTTTTTAAAGGTTTTCAATACCCAATTCAATAAAAATATCAAAGGTTTTACCGAAAAGGCAAAGGAAATTTTTTTAGATTACAGCTGGCCGGGCAATGTGAGGGAATTAAGGAACATTATAGAAAGGGCGGTTATAATAGCAAGAGGAGAATATATTACCGAAAAAGAACTGCCCCTTGAAATGAGGGGTTCGATAGATGATATAGTTTTAGAAAAATACCCAAAAACCGATGTAATACCCCTGGAAGAGCTGGAAAAATACCATATAAAATTGGCACTTGAAAAAACCGGGGGCAATATTTCAAAAGCTGCAAAACTTTTGGGTATTAGCCGGTTCGCTCTTCAAAGGAGGATAAAAAAATATTTTGAAAGCGACTAACCCTTCATTTTTGAAAGGGTTTATTTTTTGCCTTTGTACCTTGTCGAAAATCGTATATAATAATAGGTAAGAAAGGGGTGAGAGATAATGATAAAAGTACTCGTAGCTGATGATTCTGCACTCATGAGGCTTATGATAAAGGATATCTTAGAAAGTGACCCCGAAATTAAGGTTATAGATACTGCAAGAAACGGGAAAGATGCCGTTGAAAAGGCAAGAAAACTAAAGCCCGATGTCATAACGATGGATGTTAACATGCCAGAAATGGATGGATTAGAGGCTTTGAAAATTATTAAAGAGGAGAAACTCGGCAGAGTAATAATGCTTTCCTCCATAACCAGGGAAGGGGCAGACATTACTCTTAAAGCATTGGAATCCGGTGCTTTTGATTTTATACCAAAGCCCGGAGGCAGCATATCGATAAATTTAAAGGACCTTTCCGAAGAAATTATTGAAAAAGTAAAAGCTGCGGCTAAAAACGGATTCCGGGAGCTTTCAATGGCAATTCGCGAAAAGAGAGATTTTTCGGATATAAAATATAGTACCTCTACTTCTAATTCGCTAAAAGCCGTTGTCATAGGCATATCCACGGGAGGACCAAAAAATATTATGGAAGTATTACCTTACATACCCCCTGACATAAATGCCGCAATATTTTTGATACAGCATATGCCTCCCGCATTTACCAATCAGTTTGCAAAAAGGCTCAACGAAAGCTGTAAAATAAAAGTGGTGGAAGCGGAGGACAAAATGAAGGTAGAGAAAGGTGTGTGCTATGTCGGTAAAGGGGGTTATAACCTCCTTCTTGAGGGGGATAAAAATTCTCCCGTAATAAACCTTACCGATTATCCTAAACACCGATTTATGCCTTCCGCAGATGTGGCTATGAATTCAATACTGCAAATATTCGGGGAAGATACCATAGGAGTTTTGATGACGGGCATGGGCTCCGATGGGGCAGAAGCAATGGTTAAAATAAGAAAAGCCGGAGGAAGGACCATTGCAGAATCCGAGGAGACCGCAGTAATATTCGGAATGCCGAGAGCTGCAATAGAAAAGGGAGGAGCGGAATTCGTCCTCCCAAATTACAAAATTGCGGAAAAAATTGTGGAATTAGCTGGACTTAGAAAATAGTTCGGAAAGGAGTTCTATTACCCTTAATTTATTCTCCATGTTTTCTTTATCCTCATTAATTTTTGAGACAAGTTTTGCATCCTTCAGGTAAGAGTTTACAGTGGAAAGGGATAAATATACTTCTACCTCCTTACCGCAGCGGAAAAGGATTAACGACCTTTTTTTATCCTTTTCTTTAACCTTTTCTATTTCATAAAAGGAAACATAGCCTAAGGTGCCGTCGTTTAACGAAAAGGGCTTTTCCCTGAATTTTACCGGGATCATTATGTAAAAAGAGGATAAAGGGAGGGGGACCCCGTTTCTTCTGTGGATAACCCTTCCGTATTCCTTTCTAATTAAGGTCAAATCCTTTCCGAAATGCCTTGCCATACGGGAAATCAGGGCTTTTACCGTTCTGTTTTCGCGTATTTCCTTTCCATTTTTTAAAACGACTATACTGGTATTCCCCTGGTCTTTTTCATATATGGGAATAAGAGCGGCTATGCCTTCATTTATTAAAGCTTCGAAATTTTCTTTTGCCACCAAAAGTCCCCCCTTTTCATACATATTACCAAACATATGTTCTATTATAATTATATAATAGAAATTAAAAATTAAGCAAGGGAAAAAATATTAAAATCGAACCGATCGCCCGGACATTCGGTAGCCGCCCCCACCACATCCTTATGCCGCAATATTCCTGTTTTCGGGATTTTATAAACATCCATCAGGTATATCAGGAGCTCTTTTAAGGCCTTTATCTGGGCATCGGTGGGCTTCATGTGTCCTTTTTTGCCGTCAGGATTATCCTTTGAGGAAAAATTTCCGGTAACCGCAATCCCGATGGACCTAACATTCATTTCGCCAGCACTGCAGTGAGCTCCTGGAGCAAAATCCGGCCTTCCCGGCTCTACTTTGCCATCCGCCCTGATGAGGTAATGATATCCAATACTGATTATCACTCCTCCATCGGAAGTAGCCGGGTAGCCTTTTTCAATATATTCCTTGACCAGGTAATCCGGAGAAGTAATTTTCACACCGAAACCTCTTTTTGCGTGGATTCTGTTAATTTCCAGTGCCGACATGTCAGACCCGGCAGTATGGTGCAAAACGATAAAGCGTGGGTAAAGCCTATCCATGTAATTCCCTCCCGTTAATTTTTTTGTTCCTTTATTCCCTCTATAACTTTGGCCAGCTCGAAAATGCTCGATGTGAGGCTCTCCATTTTTGACTCAATCCTTACGAGAAGGTAGATTGAGACAACTATGGGAAACCCCACATTGGCTACCTGAGCCACCAGTCCTTCCATAAAAACCCTTCCTTTCTATAAGACTATGAAAATTTTATTCATTTTGTTAATTAAAAAGGATTTTAAAAAGCGGGGATAACCCCGCTTTTTTTATGCCGTTGGTATAACTTCGATGACATCCCTTACCACTATCCGCGCTCCCAGTACCTTTACTAAATCTCCTCCCGAGGTAGAAAAGATGTTTTTTAAAATTATCAGGTTCATTGCATTTTGAACGTTTTCAGGAGTAAGGTCCTGCTTGGGCTCGGGCAGGGTAAATCTTACGGTTTTGCCGGCAGAATTCTGAAAGGATAGCTCCAAATTACTGGTCATTTATTTCACCTCCGTGTTAATTATTTTTAATTGATTAAACTTCGCTTAGTTCTACTTCTAAGGTCTTTCTTACCGCCTTTAGCGAGTACGATTGTAAGGCGGCTAAGGCTTTGGCTACATCCATTACATCCTGGTCCTGAGCATCGGTTTTGAGATTTCTGAAAGACCTGGTTTTCACCACCGGCTTTCCCTGATCGTCAAGGCCGGTTTCCACATGGATTTCCAGAACCGCGTTGATAGGAGTTACGTTCACCATTTTTGTCACCTCCGATTTATTTTATTGCCGCGCGACAATTCTAATTATAAAGGGGTTAGAAAGAAAAAGAAAAAGCCGGGGGAATCCCGGTCGGTGCTCGATATAGAACGAGTGTTTGCATTTAATAATTAACAAACATTTAATATTCTAAAATTTGAAGTTACTCTTTAATAAATAATGATTTTTTCATATATTTGAAAGAGTAACTTATAAGCAAAATTTTACATAAAAAATATTATTTGGTAAAATAACTACAGATTTCGACATAAAGGGGGATTTTAATGAAAAGCATAAAAACAAAGATGATTTTGCTTTTCACGCTTATCATTTTTATCGGAATGGCAGCCCTCTCCTTTGCCGGTTATTATTTTGCCAGGGAATCCCTCACCGGGGAAGTGGAAAAAGCCCTTGTAAATATTTCGTATGAAGTGTCAAAGACGATAGCCCAGAGAATAGAGCACAGGTTAACATTACTCTCAACTGTCTCAATGGATGAAAAAGTAAGGGATGCTGGTACACCAATGGCAGAAAAAGTTGAAATAGTAAAAAGAAAAATGGGAGATACGGACTTTAAAACGGTGGGTATAACTTTAGAAAATGGAGATTTATATTTAAATAATGGAAAAGTAATAAACGTATCCGACAGAGAATATTTTAAAAAAGCCCTCTCGGGGCAAAGGGTGGTAACCGAACCTTTAATTAGCAGGGATGACGGTTCCATTGTAGTGGTTTATGCCGTGCCGCTGAAGGATTTATCGGGCAGGATATCCGGAGCGGTAATAGGAACGGTGGATGCCAAAAAGCTTTCAAATATTATTTCCGATGTAAAATACGGAGAAACGGGATACGGAATAATATTTTCCGGGGATGGGACAATAATAGCTCATAAGGATTTTCAAAGGGTGCAAAACAGGGAAAACTACATTGAAATGGCTAGAACAAAGCCCGAATACGCCGAACTGGCAGGTATTATTCAAAGAGCTGTTTCCGAAAAATCCATGGGATTTGGCAAATACACCTTTGAGGGACAGAAAAAATACTTGGGATATTGCTATATGCCCGATACGGGCTGGATAATTGGAGTTAATGTCCTGGAATCTGAAATTCTTGGTTCCGTAGGAATTTTAAGGAAAACACTCCTCTTTATTTCCGCGATATTTTTGATATTGGCTGCTCTGATTACATATTTTGTAAGCCGGAGCATTTCAAATCCGATAATTGAAATTGTGCAGTATATAAAAAATTTATCCGGCGGAGATTATTCCAGGAAACTACCGGAAAGATTTTTAAGGTATAAAGATGAGATTGGAGAACTTTCCCATGCAGTAGAAATATTGAGAGAAAATGTCTGCATAGTTGTAAAAAATATGAAGGAAAACGCATCCCGGCTGCTTAACAGCTCCGAATCTTTAAGTGCCGCAGCAGAAGAGATCGCGGCATCTTCGGCAGAAGTGGCAAAAACCATTCAGGAGGTTTCGGTAGGCACCACAAATCAGGCTTCGGATAGTCAGGAAATTGTGGCACTAATAAAAAACATTACCGATAATATTGATAATGTGTACAGGAAATTGAAGGCCGTAAAAGAAAGCTCTGAAAACGCTCAGGAAAAAACAGATGAAGGTAAGAATGTACTGGATGGATTGATACGGAGCATAGAAAATATAAGAAAGGCTTTCGAAGAAGTGACATCCAGGGTAAAAAATCTGATTTCTTCGGTCTCTCAGGTGGGAGAAATAAACGAAATTATTAACGGAATTGCGGAACAGACAAATTTACTGGCGTTAAATGCAGCAATCGAGGCTGCAAGGGCGGGAGAAGTAGGAAGAGGTTTTGCAGTAGTAGCTTCGGAAATAAGGAAGCTGGCAGAAGAAACCAAATCCTCATCGGTGAGAATTAAAAAATTAATAAACGATATAGGAAAGGAAACAGAAGAAGTATCCAGCACTTCCGGTCGGGTGTACGATATGCTGAATTCCCAGGTATCAGCAGTAAAGGATACTTTGACATCCTTCGATAACATACTTAGCTCTATCAGCAATATCGCACCTCTAATAAACGATACTTATTTCGCTTTAGATGAAACCGTGAAATCCAAGGATACGGTGCTGTCAAAGGCTGAAAGCATAACTTCGGTGGTTGAAGAAATATCCGCTTCAGCCGAGGAGGTCTCAGCCTCGGCACAAGAGTTGAGCGCCAGCACTGAAGAAATAGCGGCTACCGCCCAAAACCTTACCGACATTGCCCGGGAAATGACCGAATCGGTGAATAAGTTTAAAGTGGAGTAAAAGAAGTCCTTGTTTTAAGAAATAATCTTTAAGCTAAAGAAAGATAAGGTTTGATAATATTATAAAAATTAAGCTCTCCTTGATGAAATTTCTTATAAAATATTGCCATCAAGGAGAGCTTTTTTATTTTTAAACTTAATTAATTGTTACAATATCATTTCTTTTCCCCGACTAACTCCCCCTTTACTATATAATCCCCCGTCCATTCGCTGTATTCTCTGCGGTAAATTGATTTACATACTTCTACATCCATTGAATAATTTAATAAGCATTTTAGAGCTTTTTCGTTAATCGAAGAACCATCTAAAGTGGTTATTACGATTTTGTATCTTATGTCAATGTTTCTGCACATCTTATAAAGTTTTAATAAATTCTCTTTTTCGATATCCTCATATAGCTCGAGCCTATCACCGAATATATCTTTTTTGAAGAATTTTTTTGCTGCATCAATTAAACTGCTATCCTTTAGAACATATATTCCTAACATTAAAAGGGCATCTTCTAACATATTTTCAATCGTAGGAATCCAGACTATTTCTTTTGTTTTTACATTAGATGCATTGTTTGATTTAGAAAAGAGATTTAAAGAATTTAAAATCCACGCAGGCCGATCGTTTTCCGATAAAAATAAAACGTGCGTCGGGATAATTCCGCCGTGATTTGAATGAGAATGACCGACTAATATTTCACAGGTAAAAGAACCCATACCAATCACCCTTTATATAATTTTTTGCTGTTAAAATATTCCACAAATCTTCGTTAATTCCTTCATAAAAATTAAAAATTTTAAATGTCAATGACAAATTTTTAAAGGAAATTGCCTGTCTGTTTTAATACTGATATCCTTGAATTGTCCGAAAGGGCAAATTCGAGGAAAGGAGAATAAAATATATGAGAAAACCTCTTTTAGTTTTGATAGTTGTTTTTACATTGATACTTTTATCGGCCTGCGGAGGCTCAAAGAATGAACAAAACCAGGCACAAACAAATACCCAATCTCAGCAAAACACTTCTATTGAGAAAGAAAAGACTTCAACAGAAAATCAAAACCCGACAGCTCAGATGAATGTGAGTGAAGGTGGAAAAAGCGCAAAAATTCCTGAAAAGTATCCGGCTGATGTGTTTCCTATATACAAGGATAGTTTAATTTTTAATGCGTTAGAACTGGATGGTAGCTTTACCATTACAGCATACTCAAAGGACGATGTAAAAATTGTAATGGACTACTATAAAAAAGTACTGGAAGGCGCAAAGGTGACCAATGAAACGGTTACCGACGAAAGCTTTACATCTTTCGGAAGTAAGGGAGGATATACTTATCAGTTAGACGTTGGGAAAAGTAACGAGATAGAGGGGTATATTACTTCAATAGCCATTATGTTGATGCCGGAGAAAAAGTAAAAATTACTTTATTCACCGCTTAGCCAGTCATAAATTTTATTATAAAGGCTACTATCCTTTGGTAAACATCCTTTTCAAATCCAAAAAGGTTATTCAACTTATTTTCTAATCCGTTTTTTTCGGCTCTACGGGCTAAGTACAAAGATATGTTTTCTATATAATAATTATTATGTTTTTTTGGCAGCTGCCTGACTCCCGTTCTCCAGCGGCTAATTAACGAAGGATCTATGGATAATGTTTTGGCAAGCTGGATATTTGAAACCTCAAGGGTTTTCATCAACAAATCCAGACGTGAACCGAAGTTTATGATGCCCGCCTCCTCGAATAAATATTTATTATATTTCAAATATTATATCATAAATAAACAAAAAATAAAAAACCCGGTAAATACTACCGGGTTTTTTTAGATAACATCCAAGTATTTTTTACTTTTCTTTTCGTCGATTTTAACTTCAATTACTTCCGTATTTTTTATGTTTCCTTCGGACTTCATAGCATTTAATGCAAGGTTTTCCCCGCTTCGGAAATGACCATGCTGTTTCTTCATAATGTGTATTATCGAGATGTTTTTTATAATTATTTAGATAATTATCTCATCATTTTTTATCCAAAACACATTATTAACACTACCTGCATATTTAACCAATTCTTCTGTAAAACCGCTTTTTGAAAACAAAAAATAATATTTTTTGCCGTAGTTGAATAACATGCTCTTTTCAATTAGGCTATCCAGGGCGTCTTTATCCATTTTTGAATTTTTCCATTTACATTCACAAAGTAATATATTATTTTTATCAAAAGCCACTATGTCTATCTCTTCTTCACGCTTTTTAAAAGGATTATTACCCCACCATTTGCCTATTTTTTCAAATATGAAAGGCAGTTTTCTATTTTTATTCAATATCTTAAGATAGTCCGTGCAAATTTCTTCATAAACCCCGCCCAAGTATTCACTAATATAGGGCTTTATTTTATTTTCAACAACTTCCTCCGAAAGCCCCATTTCAATGAGGTCTTTATTCGGGAACACAAATCTGTACCAGAATCTAAAAAAGTTATCCTTAATTTTATATATGCTTTTTCTGCTTTTTTCTTTTATTTCAGCGGGAGATAATTTTTCAATTATTTTTAAATCAACTAATGTAGAAATATATTTAGCACATTTATCCGTATCCGTTCCTACCCTTGTGGCTATTTCATTTAATTTGCTGCTGCCGCTGGCAATGGCTTCTATTATTGAGTTGTACATCGCCGGTTCCCTTACTTCCTGTTTCAGAAGGAGCTTTGGTTCCTCATATAGATAGGATACTTTATCTAAAATTTTTTCTTTAATATTTTCATAAATTCCTTTTGCATCATCGAAGTTGTTCAAATATTGAGGAATACCACCCAGTATTCCGTAAGCAGTTACTTGATCTTCAAAATTGAAATTTGGGCAAAATTTTCTGCTTTCGAAGAAATTAAAGGGTTCTATCATCATTTGAGCTGTTCTGCGACCGTAAAGAGGGCTTTTATAGCTTAAAATTTCTTTCTCAATGAAACTTACGGATGAACCGCAGATAATCAAAAACAGCTTGGTATTTTTTAAGCTATGATCTATAAGATTTTGTAGAAGAGAAGGTATGGCCTTATTTGCATTTACAATATAAGGGAATTCATCTATAACCAGCAATATTCGCCTTTCTTTTGCTCGTTCTGCTAAAAAAAGAAATGCCTTTTCCCAGGATTCAAAAGAGCTAATAAAGCCGCTTAATCCAAAAAATGAGAGGATTTTTTCCGAAAAGGACTGAAGGGCCATTTTGTCATTGTACTCTTCAGCCACATAAAAGATAGCAGGTTTATCCTTGCAAAATTCTTTAAGTAAAGTTGTTTTTCCTACTCTTCTTCTTCCATATACTACAACAAATTGGAATTTATCTTCTTTATATAACCTGTTTAATGTACCTAATTCTTCTTCCCGGCCTATAAACATAATATCACCTCATAAAAAAATATTAACTTTAGATTTACTAACTCATAAGTTACTAACTTTAGAGTTAGTAAAATTATAACACAACATTAAAATTATTGCCATGATTTTATTTTTTATGCATTTTAAAATACTGTGTTAATTTTTGATATAATTAATAACAAGGAAAAAGAAAAAAAGAAGGAGAAAAGAATGGCCTTTTTCGACAAAATACCCGAAAACCTATTTTCAGTGCTTTCATCGAAAAATAAACATATTTATGTAGAATGCCTTTTTATAATCTTTAAGGCTTACAGGGAGGAAGTGCTGTTAAGAAAGGACGACCTTGTGGAAAGGTTAAAGAGCTTTCTCGAGGTTTCCAACTTTTCACCCGAAGGTGAGGAAGAAGAACTTCCCGAGGATAACAATCTTTCCTCCATTGCCCATTTTATATTGAGGAAGCTTGAAAAAACCGGGTGGATTTATAGGGATTACGCTGAAAATTTTTTTGAAGAACTGATATACCTTCACGACTACTCTATTAAAATCTTAAATACCCTTTATGAAATACAATATCAAGAGAAAAAAGATTACAATTCCTTTGTCCACTCGGCATACAATAACTTAAAAAATCAGGATGTGGAAAGAAGCGAAGATGCCATTTTTGCCCTTTTGGAAGCCCACAAAAAGACAAGAGAGCTTATAGATGAACTGAAAAGCCTTTTAAACAACCTGAGGAAATACCATCAGATGCTGTATGAAAAGGAAGAGGTAAGGGAGATTCTAAAAGAGCACTTCGACGAATTTAAAGAACTGATAGATGACAGGATATACCACCCTTTAAAGACCTTCGACTCCATTCCCCGGTATAAAACCCCCATAATTAATATATTGAACTCATGGCTTACCGACAGGGAGATGATGGACCTCCTTGTAAAATCATCGCTAAAAAGAAGGATATACAAAGACGAAGGAGAGGCTATTTCAAAAATAACGGGAATGATAAACGATATTTTGGAAATTTACTATAAAATCGACCTTTTGCTTTACGAAATAGACAAGAAAAGGGCTTCATACACCAGGGCTTCGGTGGAAAGGATGCAGTACCTCTTAAATGCGGATTTAAGCATTAAGGGGAAAATTGTTGAGATATTAAAAGCCCTGCCCGAAAGGGAAAACATATACGAAGCAGTGAATAAAAATATCAACATATTTTTACAAAATTACATCGACGAAAATTCCCTTTACATTAAAAAGCCTGAGAGGAAAATACCCGACGATAAATTTATTAAAATACCCGAAATCGGCGATGATGCAAGCGATTTTGAAAGGGAAATGGACTTTTTAAAGGAGAGGCTAAAAAACAGTTTCACACGCCAGAAAATCTATAAATTTTTTAAAGAGCTTTTAAAAGGGAAAAGCGAAATTCTATCAAAGGATATAAAGCTTGAAAACGATGAAGAATTCATAATGCTCATCCTCGGGGTATTCATGCACGACGAAAAGGGCTCCTTTTACGATGTGGTGTTCGAAAAGGGAAGTGTTTTCGTAAATGGGTATAAAATCCCGCAAATGAGGATAAAAAAGAAGGTGTAAAGATGTGGTATGAAGAATATGAAAATTTAAGCGATGCCGATAAAAGGGAGTTTACAAGGCTCGTCAACTTTTTGCTTTCTCACAATTTTATATTAAGGGAAAAATTCGATACAAAATTAATGGGCCTCAGGATAAACCCGGACTATAGATTTATCGAGCGCCACTTTGAGATTTTTACGAACTACCTTTCCATTGCCGGATGGGAACTGCAAAAGGACAATAATTACGGGGTGATATCTCTTTACAACAGGTTTGAACTAAACAGGGCGAGATTGAAGAAATTCGACACCCTGGTGCTCTTTGCATTAAGGCTTTTATACGAGGAAGAAAGGGAAAAGCTGTCTTTAAGGAAAGAGGTAATAGTGACCAAGGGGGATGTTGTAAAAAAACTTTTAAACATAGGTGTTATAGATAAAAAACCGGCTGAAAGGGACTTAAAGGATGCGCTGAATTTTTTCAAAAATTATCAGATAATAGAAAAAATGGATAATGCAGCGGACGAATACGAGAGCAAAATAATAATTTACCCTACCATTTTGTTTATTATTACCAATGAAAAGATAAACTCAATTTACAACATGCTGGGCGAAGATTTTTCCGATGAAGAAAACGACCTTGCGGAGGAGGAATAAAAAATGTCTTTAGAATGGGCAGAAATTAATAAGGAATATACCTATAAAGATTATTTAAAATTTCCCGATGACAAAAGGGTAGAAATAATTGAAGGCCGCATTTACGACATGTCACCCTCGCCTTCAAGGATTCATCAGAAAGTGGTAATGGAACTTGCATTTTCTATCGAAAACTACCTGAGAACTTCAAAAATGCCCTGCGAAGTCTATATCGCTCCATTTGACGTAATCTTTATTGAGGAAAATCAAGAGATAGAAGAATCAAAAAGCATAGTGCAGCCCGATATTTTCGTAGTCTGCGACAAAGCCAAATTGACAGAAAGGGGATGCATGGGGAGCCCCGATTTGATAATCGAGGTGGTTTCACCGAATAACTCCTCCCATGATTATATCAGAAAACTTCATCTATATAACCGCTTTAAGGTAAAAGAGTACTGGATAGTAAATCCGCAAACCAGGGACATTCTCGTCTACAGGCTTAATGTGGAAGGTGAATTCGGTCACCCGGAGTATTATACCTTTTCCGATAAAGTAAAGGTGCGGATTTTTAAAGATTTTGAGGTAGATTTTAACTTTATAAAAGATAGACTGACTCAATAAACCGCAGGGGGAGATAAATTGAAGCTTTTAAAAAAACTTTTGCTTATCAACTGGCATTACATTTACCATGAAATAATCGAATTTGAAATTATAAATTTCCTCACCGGGAAAAACGGTGCCGGAAAATCCACGATAATAGACGCTTTACAGGTGCTCATACTTGGTGATACAAAAGGAGACTTTTTCAACAAAGCTGCCAACGATAAATCCAAAAGGACTTTGAAAAGCTACCTAAGGGGAGAAATTGCCGACGACGGTGAAGGCGGCTTTGTAGTTTTAAGAAGCGGCAATTTTACGAGCTACATAGCGGGAGAATTTTACGATACGGTGAAAAAAACGAGCTTTTCTTACGGAGTTGCATTTGACGTTTACGAGGATGGAGAAATTAACCATAAGTTTTTTTATTTGGACTTTGCATTACCCGAAAATCAATTCGTAATGGGAGGCTTTCCTTTAAATATAAGGAATTTAAGGACATACTTTAACTCTAAATACAAAGAAAGGTATAAAATCTTCGATTCCAATCGGGAGTACCAGATTCACTTTATAACAAAAATGGGGAGTTTGAACGAAAAATTTTACAGGGTTTTTAGAAAATCCGTCCCCTTTTCTCCTATTATCGATATAGAAAATTTCATAAGCGAGTACGTCTGCGATGTGCAAAATAAGATAGATATTTCCAGTATGCAGGAAAACCTGAGGTATTATAAAGAGCTGGAGTACCAGGCCGAGCAGGTTAAAAAAAGGGTTCAAACATTAAAGGAAATAGAAGAGCTTTTTGAAAGCTTTTTAAACGAAGAAAAAAGGTTAAAAGAGCAGGAATACCTCATAAAAAGAGCTGAAGTGGAAAAGAAGAAGAACGAAATACAGGATTTACAAAAGGCGATAAGTGAAAAAGAGAATACAATAAAAGAAAAAGAACAGCATAGGCTTTCCCTTGAGGAAAAGTTAAAAGCCCTCGAAGGACAGAGGGAAGCACTTATAAAGGAAAAATACAGCTTACAGGCCTACCAGAAAAAGGAAATGCTTGAAAGGGAAGAAAAAAGCTTATTAGAAAATATCAAAGGCAAAAAGGCAAGCATATCAAGCTTTTTGGAATTCCTTTCAAGGCTTTTAAAAAATTGGGAAAAGACCGTTGAAGATTTCTCTACCTTTGCAGAAGAAGAGTTTGGTGAAAATTTAGCCTTAAATATAAAAAAAGGTATACAGGGACTAAAAGCCCTTTCCTTTGAAAATGTAGAAAGTATAAAGGAAGAAGATTTGTCCCTTTTAAAAGAGCTCACTTTTGAATTTAAAAATAAGATTGAAAAACTATACTTTTCTTTAGAACAGGAAAAATCTGCTCTGGAAGCCCTTCTTTTAGAACTGAGAAGTGAAATTGAAAACCTTAAAAAGGGAATAAAGCCCTATGACAAAAAGCTTTTAGAACTAAAAAGCGAAATAGAGACGGCTTTAAAAAATAAATATAGAAGGGATGTCAAGGTTGAAATACTGGCAGACCTTATAGAGGTAAAGGATAAAAAATGGCATAATGCCGTTGAGGCATACCTTCACACCCAGAAGTTTTACCTTATTACGGAGCCGAGGTATTTTGTCGATGCCCTAAAAATTTACGATGAACAAAAGTTTAAAAAAGGTTTTTACGACATAGGGCTTGTGGATACGGGGAAACTGGAAAGGCAAAGCATCAAGGTAGAAAAAAATAGCCTTGCCTTTGAAGTAGTGACCGAGAATAGATACGCCCGCCTTTTTGTGGACTACATCCTGGGCAGGGTAGTAAAATGCGAAAGGGTAGAAGAATTAAGGAATTACGCTACTGCCATTACTCCCGATTGCATGCTGTATCAAAATTACGTTGCAAGGCAGCTCAGTCCCGAAAGGTACAGGACCCCCTATATAGGTAAAAAGTCCTTAGAAAAACTATTAGAGGTAAAATTGGCCGAAAAAGATGAAAAGGAAGGGCTTTTGAATAAGATAAAGGAAAAATACGATACCTTAAGCAAAATAAAAAATATAGAGCCCGTAACGGAGATTTTTATAGAGAATGCAAAAAGCGCAAAGAAGGAAAAGCAAGATTATATTTCCTTAAAAGAGGCTCTGGAAAGGGTAAGAAGGGAGCTTTCAAGCCTTGACCTTTCAAAAATTTTAGAAATAGATGAAAAAATACAAAAAACGGAAAGTGAAATGGAAAATATAAAAAGGGAAAGGGAAAAAATTACCGGCGAAATAAACAAAATAAATTCCGAAATTCAGGTGGATAACTACAGGTTAAAGGAAGTTGAAAAAGAGCTTAATGAAAAACAAAAGGAGATAGAACTTTCCTTTGAACACGAATTTGTAAAGGAAACGGGTGAGCCAAGATTTTTAAGGGAGCTTGAAAACCGAAAACTTCCCGAAAACATTATAAGCGCCTTTTTAAGCCAGGTGGCAAGGACGAGGAGCCAGAAGGAAATAAAGTGGAGCAAGCTAATAAACAAAAGGTCGGACTACAACAGGGAGTACAAAATGCCCTACGATATATCGTCCCCCGATAACGGCGAATACAAAAAGGAACTGGAAAGGCTTTTGAATACCGAACTTCCTTTATACGAGGAAAAAATAAAGGATGCTAAGGAAAAGGCGAGGATGCAGTTTCAGGACGACTTTATCAGTAAGCTAAAGCAAAACATCGATACCGTTTACGCTCAGATAGAGGAACTAAATACCGCCTTAAAGCAGTTTTCCTTCGGAAAGGATAGATACAAATTCGAGGTAAAGCCCAATCCCGCTTACAGAAAATTTTACGAGATGATAATGGACGGGATGCTGCTTGAGGGATACACCATATTTTCCATAGAATTTCAAAACAAACACCGGGACGCTTTAGAAGAGCTTTTCAACCAGATAGTCTACGTGGGTGAACAAAACCTTTCCGTCGACGAGAGGGCAAGGCTTGAGGATAACATTCAAAAATTCACCGACTACAGGACGTATCTAAACTTTGACCTCGTAGTCACCGATGAACAGGGTAGGGAATCGAGGCTTTCCAGGACCCTGCTTAAAAAATCAGGAGGCGAGACCCAGACCCCCTTTTACATCTCCATCCTTGCATCCTTCGGCAGGATATACAGGATGGGGAATATGTACAGGGAAAACAATACCTTGAGGCTCATAATCTTCGATGAAGCCTTCAGCAAAATGGACCACCAGAGGGTGCAGGAAAGCATAAAACTACTGAGAAACATGGGTTTTCAGGCGATTATATCCGCACCTACTGAGAAAATCCAGGACATAGCCACCTTGGTGGACAGGAACCTTTGCGTGATAAGGAGCAAAAACAGGACCATCGTTCGCGCCTTCGACCCCAGGGAGGTGCTGGAGGAGGGTGATGTAAGCATTGGATTATAAAAAAGCCCTGTTAAACAAACTCCTTGAAAAATACGAAAAAAGCAAAATATTTTCCGGCGAATCTAAAGTAGAAAGAAGGATAAAGATAGACTTTACAAAGAAAGAATTTCCCCATTACGACCTGGAAAATGTGGAAGCAAAGGAGAATATACATTATGCATTAAAGGAATTAGAAGGTGAAGGAGTCATTGAAATCAAATGGGCAAAATTCGAAGAAGGGAATATAGTGGAAAAAGTGTTTTTAAATACGCAAAACTTAGAAAAAGCCTATGAAATTGCAAAAAGGGAGCCGAAAGAGTCCATTTTAAACAGGATGACGGAAAAGCTTTTGAATTTAAAAAAAGATGTAAGAGGAATTTGGCTTTCGGATTTCATAGATTATGAATTGGAAAATATTAAGGCTAAAAACTACCCCGCATACCTTCCAAAGGAAGAAGACCTGTTTGAACTCACCTTAAAAGCATTAAAGGGCATAGACGAAAAAGAGGATGAAGAGCTATTAGAGAGGGTTTTCAGCAAAAGATATTTAAAAGGGAGCAAGGAATTTGAGAAAGTGAGGGCAAAGGTATTTGCCGTATTAAAAGAGTTTTTTTTAAAGGAGGATGTGGAAGAAAAAGAAGCCTTTGAAAAAATAGGCATAGTAAAGACCATAGAAGAAATATTATTTTACGGCTCGTTGAAGGTAAGCTTAAAGGGTAATATTTTGGATTTTTCCCTTTTTCCCTTCGGCGCATCCTTAAACAGCCTGTCTATCAAGGAACTTCAAATAATCGATTTATCCTGCGAAAAAATAATTACCGTCGAAAACAAGGCAAATTTTTATTACCTTATAAAAGATGCGGATTTAAAAGAAGATTTCATCCTCTACCTTGGAGGTTTTTACAGCCCATCAAAAAGGCTTTTTTTAGAAAAGCTTTACGAGTTTATTAAAGAAAAAAATAAACCCGTAAAAATATTCCACTGGGGAGACATAGACCTCGGCGGGTTTAAAATCTTTTTAAAATTAAAGGAAATAATACCGGATTTAATTCCCTTATATATGGATAGAGAAACCCTGATAAAGTATAAAGACTTAGGAGAACCTTTGGAAAAGGTTTATGAAGAAAAATTGAGGAGCTTATTGGAAAAACAGGATTTTAAAGAATTCCATGATGTAATAAAAGAGATGCTGAAACTCGGCGTAAGGCTCGAACAGGAGGCCGTGATTTCGTAAGGAGGAACATAAATGATTAAATACGGTAAAAAGTTGCCAGAGGATATATTAAATAGAGCTTTGGAGAAGCTTCCCGAAGTTTTCAAAAACTATCCGGAAATAATAGCAGCTTATATTTACGGTTCCTATGCTACAGGTAAAACCACGGATTTAAGCGACATTGACATTGCAGTGCTTTTAAAAACAAAAGCAACGGATAAAGAAATTTTCGATATGGAACTCAAACTTATAGGAGATATTTCCGATGCCCTTGAAACGGATGAATTCGACCTTGTCATACTCAACAATTGTCCTCCGTATCTGAAATACGAAGTAATTTCATCAAATAAATTAATTTACGAAAAGGATAAAGAAGCAAGGTGCGATTTTCAAGTAAGGGCTTTTGAGGAGTATTTTGATGTAAAGCACATATATGACGAGTACAATTATTATCTCAAAAAAAGTATAAAAGAAGGGAGGTTTTTAGCTTGAATAAAGAAAAAATCTACAGGCAGCTATCTTTATTAAAAAAGTATTTGAAAGAATTAAACAGCTTAAAAAATACTCCTTTTGATGAATTTGAAGAAAATTCGATTATAAGGGCAGCAGCTGAAAGGCTTTTACAGGTAGCAATTGAAACCGTGCAGAATATTGGTAATCATATTATTGCCAGCAGGGGCTACAGGAATCCTAAAGACTATGCCGATATATTTAGAGTCCTCGAAGAAGAAAAGATTTTGCCCCATGATTTTTCGGAAAATTTGCAGCAGATGGCTAAATTCAGGAACAGGCTTGTACATATTTACTGGGATATAGATATAAAAAAGGTTTATGATATTATACAAAATAATTTGGAGGATTTTGAAAGATTTGCCCAGATAATAATTGAAGAAATGGATAAAGAAAACTAAAAAAGGGAATTTCAAAATAAAAATTTTCCTGCTAAAATTAATCTTGGTGTATTTTATAAAACGGGGGTAGTTATCTTGCAAAAGCCGGATAAGAAAAATGATAAAAAAAGCGAAAAGAAAAATAAAAATACTAACCAAAAGAAAAATTATGATTCAATCTTTTCCTTCAAAAAAATTTTATATTTTGGACTTTTAATCCTCGTATTTTACCCTCCCTACTTTAGGGGCATGTTTTTCGACAAGGAATTTTTGCCCACCCATATTTTCACGGGAATCCTTGTTCTACTCTGGGCAATATCGGGAGGGCTTAATTACAGAAAAAGCGGGCTTTTTAAAGGGATTTCCGATTATGCGGCACTGGCTGTGGTTTTTTCCTACCTTTTATCTATGTTCGTCTCCGTTAACCTGCGCTTTGCCGTAGGAGAATTTTTGCGGTATCTAAATTACTTTTTTGCCTATGCTTTGACGGTAGACCTTTTAAAATCCGAAAAAGAAGTGAAGGGATTACTCTGGACTGTTTTAATTTCAGCCTTAGGGGTATCAATAATAGGCCTCGGCGCTGCTGCTGGCACCATAAACTATAATGGCGCTTTTGTGGGTGGGAGGATAAACTCAAGCCTTCAGTACCCAAATACCTTAGCGGCATACCTGACCGCAGCCTTTTTAATCGGGCTCGGCGTAAAATCAGCTACAAAAAGTTTAACGGAAAACATGGCGCTTTCGGCATTAAACTATACATACCTTATCACCTTTATTTTTACCCTTTCCCGTGCGGCGTGGCTTTTGTTCCCGGTATTTTACCTTGTATTCCTCCTGGGGCTTTCTAAGGAAAACAAATCAAAGGGAATTTTATTTTTCGCTGAATCCTTTATTTCATCATTGATAGCCTCCATAGGCCTTGGAAATGCCATCTCTTCGGGTAAGGGCACTCAAATTTGGCTGTGGTACTTTACCGGGCTAATAGCATCTTTGGTGCTATCGTATATTATATATTTCTTAATCGAAAAAAAGGGACTTTATATAGATTTCAAAAAAGCGGTGGCCTTTGCCGTGATTATTTTAGTTTTATTCAGGCTTTCCGTATATTTCACCGGCGGGGAAATACTTCCCGATGTGGTTAAAGAAAGGATAAAACAGATAGATCCGAATCAATTAAGTGTTCAGCAGAGATTATCGTATTACCGCGATGCAATAAAGATGATAAAACAAAGGCCAATACTCGGATATGGCGGCGGCGGCTGGAAATCCGCTTACTTTGCCTTCCAGTCTTACAGGTATTTCACAACGGAGGTTCACAGCTTCCCCCTGCAGCTCACCGTTGAAACCGGAATTATCGGGCTTTTATCCTTTGCAGCGATGTTTATTTCAATTGCTGTTAAGACGATAAAGGTTTTAAGAAGCGACTCCCTCTCACTGCAAGAAAAATCCTATTTATGGTCCTCTTTTACAGGGGCAGTAGCCCTCTTGGGCCACAGCTCCGTAGACTTCAACCTTTCCCTTGGAGCTGTAGCAATGCTTCTGTGGGTGCTTTTAGCAGTGGCCAAAAACCTTTCTTTTAAAGAAGAAACGAAAGGGGTAAATCAGGAAGCATTTTTTATACCCAAGCCGGTATTTGTATTTATAGCCCTAATATTGATTGTGATTTCCTTTACACTTTTTGCAGGCTACAACTACGGACAGGCAGCGGTAAAAGCTTTGCAGGAAGGCGACGGGGCAAAGGCAATGGCAAACTTTGAGAAGGCAAAAAAATACGACCCCTTAACGGTATCCTTTATAGCCGACCTTTCGCAAATTTACGAGGTAATAGGGGAAAATCAAAATAATAAAACGATGCTGGAAAAATCCTTAGAATTAAAAGAAAAGGCCGCAGCTTTAGAACCTTTTAATGCAAAGTACAAGCTTATGCTCGGTGCAGCTTATTTAAAGAGGGGAAAGCTCGATGAGGGTATAAATGCTTTAGAAGAAGCGGTAAAATTAAACCCTTTTAATACGGAAATGTGGCAGACGCTTTCGGAAGGTTACGAAAAGGTAGCGGAAATATATATAATAAAGGATAATAAAGATAAGGCAAAAACGCTTTTAGAAAAATGTGCTCAAATCCCTGAAAAAATAAAAGAATTAAACCATATAGCACCCAAAAACGACCCGGCGGTAGTAAAACTTACCGCTACAAAAGAGCTCGCCCTTTATACCTTTAAATCGGAAAAGCTCTTAAACGACATGACAAAAGAAAATGTTGTAAAATTAAAAGATATAGACGATATTTCAAAAGTACAGGATTATTCCTTAGACCTGGACGAAGACGGGAAAAAGGATTGGGAATAGCGTAAAAAAACTTCGGCCAAAAGCCGAAGTTTTTTTCATAAATATTTTATAGACATCATTTTATGATATAATATATGTCAAGAGGTGATGTTAAATGAAAACGACATTATATGTCAATAAAAAACTTCTGGAAGAAGCTATGAGGTTAATGGGGACCAACAAGATGACCGAGGCTGTAAATAAAGCTCTTGAGGATTTTGTCCGCAGGTATAAATTAGAAAGGCTTGCAAACCGCATTGGCAATGAAGAACTTACTTTAGACAAATCTGATCTGGAGGAAATGCGCAAAGATGACTGATAAATATCTCGTTGATACTTCTATATGGATAGAAAGCTTAAAAAGAAACGGTGACGTAAAAATACAGCAGTGGATGAAGAGGGCATTGTTGGAAGAAAGGATTGTCATTGTCCCAATAATAAAAGTAGAGATTTTATCCGGAGCTTTGAATAAAAAACAGTTTATCGAACTTAAAGAAGAACTTGATTCGCTGACCGTTTTGGACAGGGAACCCGAGGTATGGGAAAAAACTGCCAATTTAAGCTTTACCCTCCGGCGAAAAGGACTTAATATACCCATAACCGATATTTTAATTAGCTCATGGGCATTAATATACGATTGTGTTTTGGTACATCAGGATAGGCACTATGAGATGATAAAAGAAATAGAAGGTAACTTAAAAACACTAAATTTCCTATATTGAAAATAAAAGCATTAGCAACTTGACCTCAAAAAAACTTCGGCAAAAAGCCGAAGTTTTTTTATACCCTGTCGGTCCATACCTCATGAATATGTATATTTTAAAATAAATTTTATTTTTATAGGTTACCCTCATGAATCATTCAATAAATTTAAGGGTAGCCGATTTTTATTACATTAATTCTTTAGTAGTTCAGTATCTTGACATTTTAATATATTAGTTGTATATTTTAAAAAATAACAAAAAAAATTAAGATATAATTATTTATAAATTTAAAAATAGGGATATTTTACATAATAATAGGAGGTATACAGAAATTTGGCAAAACTTTTGGAATTCAAAAACTATAGTTTAGGTTTCAAAAACTATAAAGGTAATGTCTATAATTTGTTGGATAATATTAATTTTGATGTTGAAGAAGGAGAAGCAGTGGGGGTAGTGGGTGAGTCAGGATGCGGGAAAAGCATGATGAGTCTTTCTATTATGGGTCTTTTGCCTCCTTCGGCGGTAATTCAAGGGGGGCAAATTTTATTTAAAGGTGAAGATCTTATTAAAAAAAGTAAAGAAGAAATACAAAAAATCCGAGGAAAAGAAATTTCAATGATTTTTCAAGAACCTATGACAGCGCTTAATCCTGTTTTGACAATCGGTTTTCAAATCGGTGAAGTTTTAAAAACACATTTTCCCAATCTTAAAAAAGAAGAAATTGCAAAGGCTGTGATAAAACAATTAGAGTTAGTAGGTATACCAAACCCTGAGATAAGGGTAAAACAATATCCTCATCAATTTTCCGGGGGTATGAGACAAAGAGTAATGATCGCTATGGCTATAATATGCCACCCAAGGTTACTTATTGCTGATGAAGCTACAACTGCTTTGGACGTGACAATACAGGCTCAAATTTTAGATTTAATGAAAAGGCTTAAGAAAGACGGCTCACTTATGGTTGTGACTCATAATCTTGGGGTGGTAGCACAATTATGCGATAAAGTGGTAGTTATGTATGCTGGTAGAATTGTTGAGAGAGGGAGTTTAGCAGATATTTTAGAAAAACCCTTACATCCTTATACTCGCGGATTGATAGCTGCTATTCCAAAACTATCATCAAACAAAGAAGAATTATACACTATCCCGGGAAGTGTACCCACTATAGACAGCTTTGAAAAAGGTTGCCGCTTTTACTCAAGATGTGAATATGGTGTTGAGAAATGTAAAATCGAAGTTCCGCCAATAGAAGAAATAAATAAAAATCATTATGTACAGTGTTGGCTTTATAGCGGTGCAGGAGGTACTAATTATGAATAATGTCATTCTTGAAGTAAAGAATTTAACAAAACATTTTGAAGTGGGTACGGGATTTTTTGGGTCAAAAAAGATTGTGCATGCCGTCGAAGATGTTACTTTTAAACTTTTCGAATCAGAAACCCTGGGGATAGTGGGAGAATCTGGATCCGGCAAATCTACGCTTGCCCGGCTGATTACAGGGTTAATAAATGCTACTTCTGGTCAAGTGATTTATAAAGGGAAAGATATAACAGGATATAAAAAAGCTGTTGATAATCAGATACCTAAGGAAATACAAATGGTTTTTCAGGATCCTTATGCTTCTTTAAATCCTCGAATAAGGATTGGAGACGCAATAGCTGAGCCAATAGCTGTACATAAGGTTATTAGTGAAAAAAAAGAAATTCGTGCAGAAGTCGAAAGGCTTCTTAAATTGGTAGGCTTACAACCAGAAATGTACGATAGATTTCCCCATGAATTTTCAGGGGGGCAGAGGCAAAGAATTGTTATAGCCAGAGCCCTTGCTCTAAGGCCGAGAATTTTAATTTGTGATGAAGCAGTATCAGCATTGGATGTTTCGATACAGGCCCAAATTCTGAATTTATTTAACCAATTAAAAAGAAAACTTAATTTAACCTATATATTTATTGGACATGATTTATCGGTAGTGCGATATATCAGTGATAGGATTATGGTTATGTATTTGGGAGAAATAGTAGAGTTGGCTGCTGCGGATGATATCTTTAATAAAAAATTTCATCCCTATACACAAGCCCTGATTTCGGCAATACCGGAAATTTCTCCTACTTTTAAAAGTCAAAGGATAATATTGGAGGGGGACATTCCAAGTCCTATTGACCCACCAAAAGGATGTAAATTTAATACAAGGTGCTTTAAAAGTAAGGAAATATGCAAAAATCAACATCCGGTTTTGAAAGAAGTTCTGCCAGGACATTATGTGCGTTGTCATTTTGTGGAGTGAATAGAGGGGAGAAGCTGAAATGGGTAGATATTTGATATTTCGATTATTAAAAGGATTATTAACTTTATTTGTATCTATTACTATCACTTTTTTTATTCTTCGCTTGATGCCTGCAGACCCGGTTTCAATATTTGTAGATCCTAAAATGAGTGCGGAAGTGCAGCAAGCGATTATAAAGAGATTTGGATTGGACAAGCCGATAAGCCAGCAGTATTTTATTTTTTTAAAAGGATTAGCTAAGGGAGATCTTGGTTTATCATTTAAAAATCAAAGACCTGTTATGGAAGTCATAATGCAAAAATTACCGTGGACTTTACTGTTGCTTTTTATAGTAGTAATTATTTCGCTTTTAATAGGTATACCGATAGGAGTTATTGCGGCGACAAAACGAGGTTATTTTTTAGATAAATTGATTAACATAGGCGTGGTTTTAGGAATTTCAGTGTTTGTTCCTTTTTTGGCTTTCGGTTTTTTATACGTTTTTGCATATTATCTTAAACTTTTTCCAACCGGAGGTGCTTATACGCCTCCACCCGGCAAGGGAATTAGCTATTATCTCGATGTGGCTAAACATGCCGTTCTTCCTTCTTTAACACTTTTTACTGCTAATATAGCAAGTATAGTGCTATATACCAGAAATAGCATGATTGATGTTCTGAACGAAGATTATATAAGGACTGCCTATTCCAAAGGTTTAAAAGACAAATATGTTATTAAAGTGCATGCTTTAAAAAATGCAATGATTCCTACAATTACCGTAACTGGTCTCATGATAGGAACAATGGTGGGCGGCGCAGTTATGACCGAAACAATTTTTTCATGGCCGGGAGTGGGCAGATTAATATATGATTCGGTTGCGGCGTTAGATTTTCCTGTCCTGCAGGGTGCATTCCTTATTCTTGCGACCAGTGTAATAGTTATGAATATAATAACAGATTTAGTTATTGCATGGTTAGATCCGCGGATTAAAGTTGGAGGATGATTCTATGAACAAAAAAAAGAATTTTATTCAATTATTTATTTCAAATCAATTAGCAATTACAGGTTTTATCGGTGTAGCAATAATAGTTTTATTAGGACTTTTTGCTCCTTTTATTGCAGAACAACCTAAGGGATACGGAAGTGAAATATTATTGGCTCCATCGATGAAGCATCTTTTTGGAACAGACAATTTGGGTCTTGATGTCTTTGCTGAAGTCATATGGGGGGCAAGAACTTCACTTTTTGTCTCATCTGTTGCTGTAATAGTAGCTATTGTTATTGGGGTGCCTGCTGGTTTAATTTCAGGATATAAGAAAGGCATTGTGGGTTCTATTATTGATGGTTTAATTGATATATTTCTAACCCTGCCGGTATTGCCTCTTATGATTGTTATTGCAGCTGTTGTAGGTTCCTCTGTCGTCAATGTAGCAATTGTTATTGGGTTGTTTTCGTGGCCTTCTCTTGCAAGGGTTGCCCGCAACGCCACCTTAAAAATTTCAGAAATGCAATTTATAGAAGCTGCAAAATGTTTGGGGATTCCTTCTTTCAGTATTATTTTTAGACATATATTATTGAATATTATGGGGCCTATATTAGTAAATATTACCCTGATAATGGCTACCGCAGTATTATCTGAATCGGGTCTTAGTTTTTTAGGGCTTGGGGATCCTACTACCTGGTCCTGGGGGACTATTCTTAAAAAAGCTTGGGATACAGGTGCTGTAATAGATACTCCTAATCCCTGGTGGTGGTGGTTCTGGCCAAGTATATTTATAATGTTTTATGTGGTTTCTTTTAACCTCTTGGGGACAGGTATAAATGATATATTGAATCCAAAGACAAGGGACTAATTTATAGGGGGTAGAAAATTTGTACGATGTTGTTATAAGAAATGGTTTGATAATTGATGGGACCGGTTCTTCTCCTTTTAGAGGAGATATAGCTATTGAGGGTGAAAGAATTATAAAAATAGCTCCATACATAGAAGAGAAAGGATTAAAGGAAGTTAATGCTGAAGGGAAGATAGTTATTCCTGGCTTTATTGATCCACATGTTCATGAAGAGTGGGTTTGTCTGGTAGATGGATCCTATGAGCTTTTTTTAAGGCAAGGGGTAACTACGGTTGTTAACGGAAATTGCGGACATTCTATAGTACCAGGACCCGTAGAAAATATTATTGAGTATTATTGGGGAAATGGCTTAATGAGTAATAAGCAAAGAGAAAAATACAAAAAAAGTTTCCCAAACTGGAATGATTTTAATGGTTATGCCGAAGTTGTAAAGGAAAAAGGAACTAATATAAATTTTGTAACCCTTTTGGGACATGGGACAATTAGATGGACGGTGATGCGTGGAGCGCAGAAAAGAGCCCCCTCAATAGAGGAGGCAAAGCAAATAGAAAATATAATAAGGCATAATATGGAACAAGGAGCATGGGGAATTTCTTTTGGATTGGATTACGTTCCAAGTCGTTATGCTGATCTTGATGAATTAGTTACTGTTGCAAAAATAATAGCAGAATACGATGGAGTAGCAGCTGCACATCTTCGCCATTCTATAGGTATAAAAGAGGCTACTGAAGAATTTGTAGAAGTCGGCAGAAGATCTGGTGTAAGGATTCAGGTTTCTCATTTAAAACCTACGTGCCCGGAAGCTTTTGATGTGGTAAAACAAGCTGCAGAAGAAGGAATGAGGATATTGGTGGATACAATTCCGAGAAGCACGGGCCATTGTACAAGTAAGTCCCGATTACTTCAATTTATAATGGCTATTTCCGATGAATTGTTTCACTCTGGTGTGGAAGGGGTAAAAGAAGCTCTTAAAACGAAAGAAGGAAGAGAAATTATAAAAAAAGATGCGTACATTTTTGCAGGAGACAAGTCTGATAAATTTATAATTTTATCGGAAGACCCTCTTTTAGAAGGTAAATCAATTAAAGAAATTGCAGAAATAAGAAATCAAGACCCTGATGAGACAATTTTAGACTTACTTGCTGATGAAAAAAATTATGTATTCTGGTTGGGTGGACCTTCGAGGGAGGATTTTCCGGCGGAAGGTCATTGTGAATCAATAGTTAAAAATCCGTATGTATGCGTAGGAACTGATGAAATAATGGGGGATATAGAAGACCCATACGATTGGTATGAGCTGCAAAGAAGAGGTGGATTTCCAATTTTTATGAAAATGTATCTTTCGAAAAATGTGCCCATAGAAGAAATAGTAAGAAGGAATACTTCTATGGTGGCTAAACATTTTAATATTAAAGAAAGGGGGGAAATAAAAGAGGGCAATTATGCAGATATAGCAGTAATCGACCTCGAAGCTTATAATTTTCCATCACCCGAAGAAATAGATTATCGCAAACCTCTAACTATGGCTTCAGGGGTTGATACGGTTTTGGTTAACGGAAAAATCACATTGGAAAGAGGACAACTCAAAAAGACTATGGCTGGTAAAGTTTTAAAAAGACAAAATTGATAGGAGGAAGACTTATGAAGAAAAGGCAAAATATTTATTTAATGATAATGTTAATTGTTTTTACACTAATAATTACATCTTGCGGTGCAAAGCAAACACAACCTGCTTCTAACAATAGCAATCAACAAACAACACAAAGCGGGCCTAAGGTGGGAGGAAACCTTGTTGTAGGTATTACGGGAGATCCATACAGTATAGCTCCCTGGGTTTCTAATGACCTTAATTCAGCTATGCTTGCTAATTTGTATTTACCTACATTAATGGTAACCGATGAAAAAGGAAACAAAATACCTTATCTTATAAAAGAGTATAAAATGAGCGATGATGCAAAGGAATATACCATTACTATTTATGATGGTATTAACTGGCATGATGGAGTTCCTTTTACCGCTGAAGATATAGCTTTTACATCGGAGTATATGGTAAAGCATAAGTTGGGGTATGCTGCAGACATGTTTGCAAACGTGGAAAAAGCAGAAGTTGTTGATAAAACCACGGTAAAATTTCATTTGAAAAAACCGCAGGTCAATTTCTTATCTCAAGTAGGTTTTTGGGTTAATATAATGCCCAAGCATATATTTGAAAAAGTAGATGATCCTATGAATTTTAATTATGACGGCACGGGATACGGTCCATTTAAACTAAAAGAGTATAAAAAAGGAGAATATTATACTCTTGAAAGGGTTCCAAATTGGCCTTTAGCCAATAATGGACAAGGAGCATATTTAGAAACAGTTACCTTTAGAGTTTTTCCGGATCATAATGCCTTAGTATTGGCTATGAAAAATGGTGAGGTTAATGTAATTGCTTCTGCTATGCCTGTAGCATCTCAAAAACAGTTGGAAGCTTCTCCGGATAAATTTGGAGTATTAAAGGTAATGTCTCTTGGTTATGGTTATTTTGGTTTTAATTATAAAAATGAATTGCTAAAGGATAAAAATGTAAGGAAAGCTATTGCTATGACAATAGACAGAGATGCGCTTGTAAATACTGCATTGCAGGGCGGCGCTGTTAAAATGGAAACTCCAATTTCTCCTGTTTACACAGATCTTGTAAAATCCAATATTAAATTTCCTCCTTTTGATATAGAAGGAGCTAAAAAAGTATTAGAAGATGCAGGATATAAATTAAACAAAGATGGTGTAAGAGAAAAAAATGGTAAAAAATTGGAGTTTGAATTAATATACCGTACAACAACTGTAAACGTGGATTCAACAGTGAACATATTTAAAGCAAATGCAGAAAAAGCGGGGATAAAAATTAATCTAAAACCTGTAGATAACGCTACATATACGGATAGGGTAGTTAAACAGAGAAACTTTGATATAAACTTTATTGAATGGGGAGTAATTGATGACGCGGATTCATCACTTGCAACAATATATAAATCCGATGCAGCTTTGAATTTCATGGGCTATAAAAATGAAAAAATAGATGAACTGCTTGAAAAAGTCCAATATGAACCTGATTATCAAAAACGTGTTGAAATGATGAATGAATTCCAAAAAGAATTTGTAGAAGAATTACCTACCGTAAATGTTTATGTAAAAATAAATGCTTATGGATATTCAAAGGATTTTGAAGGCTGGTCCTTAACACCAGGGCTTTTTGGGCCGGTTGCTGCAAAAGATTTAGTAAAGGTTTATAAGAAGTAATTATATTGAAGAAATATTAGGAGATGATTTTAATGGGTTTAAAAACAGCATACAAAGGATATAAAGCGTACTCATATTTAGAGCCTGGGGTAGATTATGAAGTTTTTGAATTTGCCCCATGGAACTGGGCAGGGGAATATTTAATTCCTCTTGATGAAGCTCAAGAAGAAAGAGTCAAGCGTTTAGCCAAGGAAAAAATTTTTATCGCTTTACATGAACATCCCGTCCTATTTCCTAAGAAAATAGAAGAAACCATAGAATATAACAAAGCAGGGCGAGAATTTTGCGCATATGATGCATTAGCGCTTTCGTATTATGATTGTGTATTTGATAATATGATGGACGGTACAAACACTATTTCTTCAAAATCTGGATGGAAATGGCAGGATGTAATACATGATTTAGGGATGCGCTTGTGTGATATTGCTCATCAGGATTTTCTCATTCATTGTAAAAGAGTAGAAGATATATATCGAGCTCATGAAGAGGGGAAAATTGCGTGGGTTGCTTGCATTGAAGGAGCAGCTCCTATAGAAAATGAGTTAGACCGAATAGATATTCTATATGGACTGGGAGTACGTCAATTAGGTATTACTTATTCAGAATCAAATGCCCTTGGAAATGGATTAAAAGAAGATAATGATGGCGGACTAACTAAATTCGGGAAAGAAGCAGTCAAGCGAATGAATAAAGTAGGAATGCTGATTGATGTTTCTCATTGCGGGCCCAAAACTGCTTATGATGTAGCTTTGTATTCAGAAAAACCCATTATTGCCAGCCATGTTGGAGCAAGAGCTTTATGGGATAGCAAACGTTTATTCCATGATGACCTAATTAAAGCAATTGCGGAAAAAGGTGGGGTTATAGCTGTAGAAGCTGCTCCGCATACTACAATGACTAAAACTCGTATGACACATGATATAGATTCTGTAATGGAACATTTCGAATACATTGCAAATCTTGTGGGCATAGATCATGTTTCATTTGGAATAGATTCATTATATGGCGATCATGTGGGATTGCATCATGTTTTTGCTGCAAATTTATCAAAGAAAGAAACAAGCAATAATAATGTGGAGTATGAAGAAGTCCCATATGTAAAAGGGTTGGAAAATCCTACGGAAGCATCGTGGAATATTCTCAGGTGGCTGGTAAAACATGGGTATTCCGATGAGGATATTGAAAAAGTAATAGGCGGCAATGCAATTAGGGTACTAAAACAAGTTTGGAGTTAGTATTTTAGGTTGCATGTCGATATAGAGGTGGGCATATTTATCAGATGCCCGCCTCTTTATTTATCTAAATTTTTGAGATTAATATATATACGGTAGAATTTAAAAAAATTATAAAAAAATAAAATTTTAAGAAGGAATATTAAAATTGTTGTAGAATAACTTAGTATAAGAACATATTATTATGATAACGTACGAGGCGGTGATAACATGGCTGTTAATAGAAGAAAACCCTTACCTTTATATTATCAATTAAAAAATGAATTATTAGAGGATATAAAAAAAGGTGTATATAGAGAAAACGAAAAAATACCAAGCGAAAATGAACTGCAGAAATTGTATAATGTTAGTCTTATAACAGTCAGGAAAGCATTGTCAGATCTTGTACAAGAAGGAATATTGTATAGAATCCAAGGGAAAGGTACTTTTGTAGCAAAACCTAAAATACAGCGATTTTTAAGTTTACAAAGTTTTACTGAAGAAATGAAGCAGAAAGGGATAGAACTAGAAACTAAGATATTAAAATTTTTAAAGGAATATGCTGACAATGAGATAGGAGAAGCATTAAATTTAGACTCGGATAAAAATGTATGGGTTATTGAAAGATTAAGAATCGGAAATGGTGAACCTATAGCTATACAAAAAAGCTATCTACCTTGTTATTTATTTAAAAACTTTAACCTGGAATATTTCAAAAATAGCAATTCTTTATATGAGATTATAAAAACAAAATATGATATTGTTCCGTATAGAGCGGAAGAAATATATTATTCAAAAAATATTAATGACAAAAATATTGCAGAACAATTATCAGTTGGTTTAAAAACTGCCGCGTTTTTAGTAAAAAGGATTACTTTTAATCAAGAAGGGATTCCATTTGAATTTACAGTTTCGTTATTGAGGGGCGATATATATTCTATACGTGTAAACTTAAAGACAGAGGGGTAAGGTGGTTATAATGATAAAGTTATTAAGAGTGGATGATAGGTTGATACACGGTCAAATTATTACAAAATGGATAAGGCATTATGATATCACTTTAATAGTAGCAGTAGATGATGAGACTGCAAAAAACCCTGTATTGAAATCTATTGCGACTATGGCTGTACCAAAGAATATTAAGTGTATCATATGTAAAGCTGAAGAAGTAAAAGATGTCGTAAATTCAATTAACGAAAAAGAAAACGTAATGATGATAGTAAGGTTTCCTAAAATTGCATATGAATTAATTAATAATGGCATAAAAGTTCACAGATTAAATATTGGAAATGTATCTAAAAAAATTAATAGCAATCAAAAGATTTTTGAAATTACACATAATATTTTCTTAACGGACGAGGAGGTAGGTTATTTGAATGATTTAGAAGAAAATAAGGGGGTGAATATTGATTTTCAATTATTACCGGAGACTCCAATTTATTTTTGGAGTAAGGTGAAGCTGAATTTTAAATAAGGAGGGTGAAAATTGTGGTTTTAAAAATTTCTTTAATAGCTCTTCTTTCTTATCTTGGAGCAATAGGGGCACCATGGTTTTTTGGAACTACTGGAGGATTTTATACCCTTGGTAGGCCTCTTATAGCTTCAGCGCTTGTAGGTTTTATTTTGGGTGATATGAAAACTGCTTTAGAAGTAGGAATTTTAATTCAAGCTATGTATATCGGCATTATTACACCAGGAGCTGTGATGCCTTTTGATGTAGATTATATAGGTTATTTAACCACTGCTCTTATTATTTTATCGAAGGCTAATCCGAATATTGCACCAACTCTGGCAGTCCCTGTGGGTTTGATTGGTGTAACAATCTGGAATATAATCTGGGTCATTAATGTATATTTCGCCCACAGGGCAGACAAATATGCTAATGAAGGAAATGATAAAGGCATCATAGCCATGAATATTGGTGCCCAAACGGTCAACTTTGCAATGAGATTTATACCTGCATTTTTAATTCTATATTTTGGACACGGCTTTTTACAGAATTTACTAAACATGATACCACCAATTATTACTCATTATTTGGCTGTAGTGGGGGGAATATTACCTGCCCTGGGAATAGGATTATTACTTAATATGATAATAAAAGACAAAAGTTATTTCGGCATATTTATTCTTGGATTTATGTTAGTAAAATATCTAAATCTTCCGATAATAGCGATTGCCGTAATGGGAGTTGTATTGTCCGTATTCTGGTTTAAATTTAGGGGAGGTGAATCATATAATGGATGAATACAAAAAGTTAAGTTCTAAAGCATTATTCAGGTCATGGCTGACATGGTTTTTCTTTAACGGTTCATCACAGAGTGGAGAAAGAATGCAGGGTATAGCTTTCTGCCATTCAATGTTACCGATAATTGAAGAATTATATCATAATAAAGAAGAAAAAGTAAAAGCATTAAAAAGGCATTTAGTATTGTTTAATGTAGAACCACAAATAGGAAGTGTAATACATGGAGTTACTGCTGCTTTTGAAGAACAGAGAGCAAATGGTGCAGAAATTGATGATGATACTATTAATACAGTTAAGGTGGCGCTCATGGGTCCTCTTTCGGGAATTGGTGATACACTTATCCCGGGCACATTAATTCCTATATTATTAGCTATCGCCATAGGGATAACAAAAACTGCGGGAGTAATTGGACCAATTTTTTATGCGTTATTGTATCCTACCTTGATAGCCCTTGTTTCTTGGTATCTATTTAAATTTGGATATCATGCAGGACTTGGGGGTATCCAGGATATTATGCAGGGTGGTAGAATTAATGCTCTGACAGATGCTTTAAGTGTACTCGGATTATTAGTAATGGGTGCGCTTTCAGCATCATATGTCAATCTTTCCACAATTGTTAAATATACTTCTGGTGAAATGGCAATCGAATTTCAAAAGATATTAGATTCTATTTTCCCGGGCATATTGTCATTATTAACAGTAATTTTAGTTTGGTATCTTTTATCAATTAAGAAAAAATCTCCTTTATGGGTTATGGGATTTATATTCATAGTTACTTTTATTGGTGTGGTTGCAAAAATTTTATAAAAAAAGGAGTGCTATAAATGTCGGCAAAAACGTATCAAGAGAGAGCTTTGAAAATTCTTAAAAATATTATTGAAAAAGAGAGTGAAAATATTAGAAAAGCAAGTGAAATAATGGCTGAAAGCATTGCAAGTGGCCATCTTGTTCATCTCTTTGGTAGTGGTCATTCAGCTTTACCTGTAATGGATATATTTCCAAGATACGGGAGTTATGTTGGTTTACATCCACTGGTAGATCCCAGATTAATATGGTTTAATGTTATTGGCCCCGGTGGCGCTAGAGAACTTTTATGGATTGAAAGACAGGAAGGATATATTAAAAATTTTTTGCAGAGTTTTAATTTTTATAAGGAAGATTCGATGGTTGTATATTCCCATGGAGGATTAAATGCTGCCCCAATTGAGGCTGCTTTATATGCAAAAGATAAGGGAATGAAGGTAATAGGAATTACTTCAATGGATAATTATAAACATGTTAAACCTTTACATTCCAGTGGGAAGAGCTTAGCAGACATTGCTGATATTGTTATAGATAATTGTGCACCTTTAGAAGATGCTCTTGTAGAGATAGAAGGGCAGGAAGCAAAAATTGGTGCTAGCTCTACATTATCAGTAATATTTATTTCGATGTCTTTGTTATGTGAAACAGCAAAGATACTTAAAGAAAAGGGAATTGACTTGCCTACATTTGTTTCACCAAATGTCACCAATTTACCCAAAGATAATAATGATATTGTTTATGCAAAATACACTGAATATGTAAAAAATTTAAAGGTGTGATTTTCTTGAAAATAATATTGATTGGTCACGGGAATTTTCCGTATGGTCTGGTTGATGCTGCCAGAATGATAATTGGCGAATTAGATTTTCTAAAATCCATTAGTTTTGGTGAAAATGACGATATATCTGGTTTTGAAGAAAAAATTAAAATTGAAATCGAAAATAGCGATGAAGATATATTAGTTATGGCAGATTTATTTGGGGGGAGTCCATTTAATATTGCAATGAAGCTGGCTAGTCAACATAAAAAAAATAAGATAAAAGTTTTAGCTGGAGTTAACCTTCCGATAGTTCTTGAATTATCATCTTTATTGCTTAACAATTGTGATATAGATTTTATTGTCTCTAAATTAAAAACATCTGGGAAAGAAGCCATTGTAGAAGGATTTCAGGAACTTAATTTTATTAACAATGATTAATAAAAATTCTAAATAAAAAACCTTCGGCTTTAGGCCGAAGGTTTTTTCATTGCTCTACAATCACCTCATTTTCCTCATAAGTTATCCAATCGCTGAAGCTTCCTATGTAAACCCTTGATTTTATCCCAAGCTCATCCAATGTGAAAAAGTTAAAGGTAGCATCTATTCCGGAACCGCAGTAGACGATTATATCTTTTTTCCCCTTCAAAGATGAAAATCTTTCTTCAAGTACTTCTATATCCTTTAATTCACCGTTTTCCTTCAAGTTCTCCTTCCAGAAAAAGTTTACCGCAGAAGGGATATGCCCTTTTTTAAAATCTATGGGCTCAATTAAACCCTTATACCTTTCGGGCATCCTGGAATCAACTATAGCCGCATCTTCCCTTCCAATAGCCGCCCTTACATCGTTTACATCGGCCACCAATTCTAAATGAAACTCGGGTGAAAAATCGGATACATCCTTATACCCATTTTCACCGCTTCCCTTTTCCAAAGGATATCCCTTATCTACCCACATTTTTATACTGCCATCGAGGATAAAATTTTTTTCATGGCCTATGAGCCTTAGCATAAAGCAAAACCTTGCTGCGGATGCTATCTTTTGCTCATCATAAGCCACGACAATGGTATCCTTACCGATTCCCAGGCTTTTAACCCATTCTGCAAATTCCTTCAAATCCGGCAAAGGATGCCTCCCACCGTGCTTTCCTTTTGGACCGGATAAATACCTTTCTAAGTCAACAAAAACGGCATTTTTAATATGACCATCTTCAAAAGCCTTTTTTCCGTATTCCTTATCAAAAAGGTCGCTTCTCACATCGAAAATCTTCACATTCTCATTATTTAGATTTTCATAAAGCCAATCCGCCGAAACGAAGTTTTTCATTTTGGTGCCTCCTTCTTATTTATATCCGTACTTTCCCAGTACTCAACAAAGAATACCGCAAAAAATCCCAGCATAATACCTAAAACTATGGAAAGGGAGATATTTAGAGCTTTTTTTGGCGAAATAGGTTCTCATGGTTTTATAGGAATATATTTTTGGGTCAAGCTTTAATTCGTTTATTGTTCTTTCAATAACAACGGGATTTAATATTTCTTCTTTAATGTTATTTACAGAGGAATAAGGGTAAGAATTTAATGATGAAAGCATTGCGGTTACATCTTTATCGATTTGGTCGGTTTCAAAGAGAAAATTAGAATTATTATCGGTTTTTTCATTTAAAAGGACGGAACTGGTATTGCTGCCGAGAAAACCAACGACAGGGTATATCCCCGAAACGTTTATCTTACATTCCGCTTCATAGATAGGCCTGATGATAAAAAAGCTTAAAACTATAGAGACGATAAGACACACTGTGACAAAGGATAATAAAACTTTTTTCCGCTTTAATATGATTTCAATAAGTTCTCTTAAAGTTATTTCTTCTTCCACGGTTATTGTCCCTCCCAAAATAAATGAAAATAATTAGCAATTAATAACAACAAATAAAATTTTAACATAAAGTCCTTAAAATTTCATTAATCTCCAAGTAGGAAAATTTATATTTTTGCAATAAAATGATAGGAGAAGGTTAAACTTATAAATATTGATTTTTTTATTTAAAACTATCAAAATTTAAGAAAAATCGGCGAAAAATGGTAAAAAATGAAAAAATAAAGAAGGAAAACTGGAAGTTATGTCGTATAAATAATAAACGGATTGTTTTTTTCAAATAAACAAAATTATGGAGATGTTTTTATGAGTAAATCTTTGGTAAGAAAAATAATATATTATTTAAATGTTACTTTAGATATTACCCTAATTTTTTCAAGTTACATAATAATATTTTCTCTATTCAAATATAAATTTACGATAGTAAACTACTCTGCATTCCTTAAAGTAATTCCCGTAATATTAGTTTCAGGATTTGCCATTTTCTACACCTACGACCTATTTAATTTGGAAAGAAAAAAGGGGATAGAGATTTTTGTATCCCTTTTCATATCCCTTATTATAGTAAACATCGTAGGCATGGCTTCGAGCTACTTTTTGCACGCTTTTGCTTTCCCGAGGAGCGTATTTGCCTTTGGCTTTTTCCTCCAGCTTTTTACAATATTTGTAGAGAAAATAGTCATTCAGCGGATATTGAAAAAATTAAACTGTTCGGAAAAGGCAATACTTTTAAGCAAAGAAGAGGAAGCGAAAAAATTATTAAATAGTTTACTAAAAATCGACGAAAGCTGGATAGATTGCAGGTACGCTGCAACTGGCGATAATATGGGGCCAATTTCGGATTTAATTAAAGATGCTGATGCTATATTGATGGATTCAAGAAATATGTTTAATTATAGAGAAGAAATAACGAAAGCCGCATTTGAAGGCAAAAAAATAATAGTTATACCCGGTATATATGAGCTATTGCTGTCAAAGAGTAAAATAACTAACTACGACGATGTGATAACCTTTGAAATTCCCGGATGGAATATGTCCAATGGAATGAAGATTGTAAAGCGTTTTATAGATATTTTGTCGTCAATTGCTGTATTGATAATAACCTCACCTTTAATTCTTTTATCCGCAGTGGCTATAAAACTTACATCCGAAGGGCCTGTTTTATTCGTCCAGGAGAGGGTAGGGGAAAAGGGCAGGGTCTTTAAACTTTACAAATTCAGGACCATGATAAAGGATGCGGAAAAATACACCGGGCCCGTAATAGCAAAAGCGGATGACCCGAGAATTACGAAGGTAGGGAAAATACTTCGTGCCTTGAGGATAGACGAGCTTCCCCAGCTTATAAATGTGTTAAAAGGGGATATGAGCCTTATAGGCCCGAGGCCCGAAAGGCCCGAGTTTGTAGAAAAGTTTTCAAAAGAAAATCCCTTCTACAAATACAGGCATTTATTGAAACCTGGGATAACCGGCCTTGCACAGGTTTTGGGAAATTACGATACGGAGTTTGAAAACAAATTGAGGCTTGATTTATATTACATTTTAAATTATTCGTTAATGCTTGATTTGAAGATAATATTTCTCACCATAAAAACCGTTCTCTTAGGTGAGGGAGTTGTAAAAAAGGAAGTTAAAGATATAGAGAAAAAGTTAAACGAAATAATGATTTCCTATGAAGCTGCAAGCTATAAGGATTGAGAAGAGAAAGAAAAATATAAAATACCTAATTTTTTATCAATTGAATGGTTCTTAAGATATTAATTTATATAAGACATTTTTTATTTTAGTATTATTAAAGTTTATTAATTGTAGTTATGCCATAAAGTAGATTTAATAATAAAATTGTTTTTTCGAATAAATTTTTTATTAAATAATTAAAGAGAATTTTTTCAAATTGGGATATTCAATGCTTCAAGATTTTTTAAAATAAATTTACTTTTTACAAGGAGGGTAAAAATTGTTTAACTATATAATAATAGGATCAGGTTTTGCAGGTTCTGTTATAGCAGAAAGAATAGCAAATGTCTTAAATCAAAATGTATTAATAATAGAAAAACGAAACCACATTGGTGGGAATTGTTATGATTACAAAGATGAAAATAACATAATTATTCATAAATACGGTCCTCATTTATTCCATACTGATTACAAAGAAGTATTTAATTATTTATCAAACTTTACTGATTGGCAACTTTTTCAACATAAAGTGTTAGCTTTTATTGATGGTAAAAAAGTTCCAATACCTTTTAATCTTAGTTCTCTTTATGAGGTTTTTCCAAAAACTTTAGCTGAAAAATTGGAGATTAAATTGCTTGGTAGATATAACTATAATTCTAAAGTTCCTATTTTAGACCTTTTAAAAGAAGAAGACCAGGATTTAAGATTTTTAGCAAATTACATATATGAAAAGGTATTTAAAAACTATACAGCAAAGCAATGGGAATTAAAACCAGAAGAATTAGATCCTCAAGTAACTGCAAGAGTTCCCATTTGTATAAGTAGAGATAATAGATATTTTACTGATAAATACCAAGCAGTGCCTAAAGAAGGATATACGAAGATATTTGAAAGAATGCTAAATCACCCTAATATAAAAATTATGCTAAATACAGATTTTAAAGAAGTGTTGAGTATAGACTTTGAGACCAAAAAGATTTATTTTATAGGAATAGAGTTTAAAGGAAAGCTAATTTTTACTGGAATGATAGATGAATTATTTAACTTTAGATATGGATACCTACCTTATAGAAGCTTAGATTTAAAATTTGAAACCGTTGATAAAGAATACTACCAGGAAGCACCAGTAGTAAACTATCCAAATGATTACGATTTCACAAGAATCACAGAATTTAAACACATACACCCAACAAAATCAGAAAAAACAATAATATTAAAAGAATACCCTAAAGCCTATCAGCCAAATAGAGATATACCATACTATCCAGTATTTACAAAAGAAAATCAAGAACTTTATAACAGATACAAAGAAGAAGCAGAGAAATTTAATAAATTAATAATCATCGGTAGGCTTGCGGAGTATAGATACTATGATATGGATGATATAATAAAAAGAGCTTTAGATTTTTTTGATTATATGATAAAGTAAATTTTAATTTGGGTGATTTAATTGAATATAATAAGTGAATTTTATCTAAAAAAGTTAATATTATTAAATACATTTTCTTTGGCTTTTGTTTTTTTTGAACCCTCATTATTTGAATATACTTTCTTGATTATATTTTTGTTACTAATATTTGATAAATATAATTTCTATAAATTTTATGAAATGGTTAAGAAAAATAAAAATTTTATTATATTCATTTTATTATATAATTTAAATTTTTTATTGAACTTAAGAAATTCAGATTTTAGATTTTTATTAATAACTAATTTTATGTTTTTAGTGTATATTATTTATACATATTTTTCTAATTATTTAAATTGCAAAAAGGCAATATTAGAATATTTTAATATAAGCGCTTTATGCAATGCTTTTTTAGCATTATTAATTTATGTATTATTAATGTTTTCTTATATAAATAATAATTCTTTGTTAACATTTGGTGGTAGAATAAAATTGTTTTTTAAAGATCCTAACGTTTTTGCATCATATATGTTAATTAGTTTTTTTCTATGTATAGAAAAAAGTTTAAAATACAAACTAAAAAAGTATTTTTATTTTACAATAATTATTTTTATAACAATTTTTATTACATTTAGCAGAGCTACCTTTTTATCTCTAATTTTTGGATTAATAATGGTATTTTTTAATTCTCATTATAAAAATAAAAAAGATATAATTAAATATTATTTAATATTTTTCATCATTATTATATTCATATCAATAGCTACTAATTGGGGCAATAATTATATTTTAAAATGTAATGTAGGGAGATTAATTCCTTTTTTAAAGCCTAATGAAAATAATACTTTATTACAAACATATGATAGTTATGGAAGATTTTATTCTTGGAGAGCGGGGTTAATATTATTAAAAAATAATTATCTATTAGGATATGGGCCAGGAAGTTATGAAAAACTTTCTGTAGATATACAAAAAAAAATTAACACAAAAATTATTACTCCTTCTGCTCATAATACTTTTTTAAGAATATTGGTAGAAAATGGTTTGATATTATTTTTAGTATTTTTATTTTTAATCTATATTCATATAAAAAATAGTTATTACAGAGGAGAAATAAATTATATTATTATTATTTCTCTTCTTATAAATATGTTATTTATCGATGGCCTCCATTTTCGTCATTTTTGGATTTTGTTGGCTCTGACAGAAAAGAATTATAGTAAAGATATTAAATTTTAAAAATGTATATTTAATATACATAATATTTTAGGATGGAGGATTTTATGGGGAAAATAGGAATTGTAGTTGTAACTTATAATAGAAAAGAATTATTAGTAAAATTTTTAGAATCAATTAATAAGCAATCATATAAACCAAATTTGGTTATTATAGTGGATAATAATTCAACTGATGGGACTAAAGATCTTTTAATAGAAAAGGGGTTCTTAAAAAATTATAAAGAAAATGGTTATAAATACTATGATGAATTAATAGAAACAAATAATGATGTTGAATATGAATTTTTTAAAGTAAAATATATTAAATTAAAATGTAACCTTGGGGGTTCATATGGATTTTATTTGGGAATAAAAATAGCTATTTGCGAAGGTATTGATTATATATGGGTATTTGATGATGATTGTGAATTAGAAAAAAATGCATTAAATGAAATCGTTAAATATATTAAAAGTAATGATAATAAAAAATATATTTATAGTAGTATTGCTGTAGATAAAAAGAACAATAATTTAATATGTTGGCCTACTATTTCAAAAAACAGAAAAAAAGTAATAACAACTGTTGAAGAGTGGTTTGAAGAATTTGGGGAATATCCTTATTCAATATTTATTGGAGGTTGTTTCCCTAAAGAAGCCATTTTAGAATGTGGTCTACCAGTTAATGATTATTTTATATATTGCGATGATACTGAATATTACTTAAGAATGAATAAAAAAGGATGGAAATTTATTGGTGTAAAAGAAAGTATAGTCTTTCATCCTATTGGGAAGTTAAAATATAAAAAATTATTAAATAAATATATTATTATCCCCGAAGCTCCTCCTTGGAAGTTTTATTATTCTATAAGGAATAGTATATTGAATAGAAAAATTTACTGGAAATATAGTTTTTTATCTATAATTATTTTTATAATGAAAAATATCTTTTTCAGGCCAAATAATAATAAGGCTTATTGGAAAGCTTTGTTATTTGGTATAAGGGATGGACTATTTAATATAAAAGGTAAACAACATCAAAATTATTCATTATAAATAAATATTACTAATGTAAAACAAAGGTTTAGGGTGAAAAGAGATGAAAAATTATAATCGTGAGCCTCTTGTAACTATTGGTATTCCATTTTATAATCCAGGTTATTTTATCATAGATGCTATAAGATCTGTTTTTGCTCAAACTTATAACAATTGGGAACTTTTTCTTATTGATGATGGATCTACTGATGGTATAATTGACATTATATCAAAAATTAAAGACCCCCGTGTACATATTTTAAGTGATGGTAAAAATAAAGGACTTATAGAGAGACTTAATCAAATTATTCAAATTAGCTCAGGGGAATATATTGCAAGAATGGATGCAGATGATATTATGCATCCAGAGCGTATAGCTAAACAAGTTGCTTTTTTAGAAAGCAACCCTAATATAGATGTAATAGATACCGGGGCTATAATATTAAATAAACAAGGATTACCTATTGGTGTAAAAGGACTTGAAGAGGAACCTTTTAGTATTGTAAAAATATTCAAATGGGGAACTTTTTTACATGCCTCTATAATGGGAAAAAGAGATTGGTTTCGAAATAATTTATATGATATTAACTATCATAGGGCTGAAGATAGAGAATTATTTATAAGGACTCTTACATTTTCAAATTTTGCGCATATTCCAGAACCTTTATATTTTTATAGATTTGAAGGTAATGTTCGTTTAAAAGCTTATCTGCAAAGTTATAAATCAGAACGGAAAGTATTATTAAAATATGGACCAAAAATGATTGGGTTAAATTACACTATATATTTATATGCAAGATCATTACTAAAGTCTTTTGTTCTAGTATTTCTGAGTTTATTGAATAAAGAAAATTTAATTAATAAAAATAAGTATCAACCTTTATGTGAAATTATACATAATAATATAAAAGAAATTTTAGAGAAAATACATAATACTGAAATTCCAGGAATAAATGAGTAATAATTATTTTTATAAATCATTATAAAAATGGTGATTTCATGAATAAAATCTTATTCATAGCTACCGTAGAAAATCATATAGTGAGTTTTCATATCCCCTTTATTAAATATTTTCAGAAAAAGGGTTATGAGGTTCATGTGGCTACTAAATTAGGGCAGAGGCACGAAGAATTAAAAGGAGCAGGGGTTATATTACATAATGTGAATTTTGAGCGTTCGCCTTATTCTCTAAGCAATATAAAGGCTCTTACTCAATTAAAAACGATAATGAGAAAAAATAAATTTTCTTTGGTGCATGTACATACTCCTGTAGGTGCATTTTTGGGAAGACTGGCAGCTAAAATTACGAATACTAAGCCTGTTCTTTATACGGCTCATGGTTTTCATTTTTATAAAGGTGCTCCTTTTAAAAATTGGATGATTTATTATAACATGGAGAAAATAGCAGCCTATTGGACGGATGGAATTATTACAATGAATGATGAAGATTATGAAATTGCTCAAAAATTACATATAAAAAATAAAGAAAATGTTTTTAAAGTTCATGGTGTAGGGGTAGAACTGGACAAATATTATAAAGATGAAACGGTAAGATTTGAAACAAGGAAAAAGCTTGGATTGAATAAAGATGACATTTGCATTTTAACCGTGGCAGAATTAATAAAAAATAAAAATCATAAACAATTAATTGATGCGATGAAAATAATAAATAAAAATAATGTTTTTGTTTTTTTTGCTGGAAATGGGGAGTATGAAAAAGTATTAAAAAAATATGCGAGTGAAAATAACTTAGATTATAAAATTAAATTTTTAGGATATAGAAAGGATATTCCGGAATTGCTTTCTGCTTCGGATATTTTTTGTTTGATGTCTTATAGAGAAGGACTCCCTAGATGCATTATGGAAGCCATGGCTGCAGGAAAGCCTGTAGTTGCTACAAATGTAAGAGGCAATAGAGATTTAGTAAAAAATGGCATAAATGGGTTTCTTGTCCCGGTTAATGATGTGAATTCCACTGCTGAAGCTATAAATAAGTTAATTTCCGATGAAAATTTAAGAAAAAAAATGGGAGTAGAGGGAAGAAAAATTATTCAGGATTATTCGATTGAAAATGTATTAAAGGAAATGGATAAAATTTATACAAAATTTATAGATTAACCTTCGAGGTGTCAACCATTGCAAAAAACCGCCTTTATATTAATGATTATATCAATACTATCCAAATTTCTTGGTTTTGCAAGGGAAACGGTGCTGTCGTATTTTTACGGGGCGTCGAATATAAGCGATGCTTATTTGATATCCCTTACCATCCCTGCGGTGGTTTTTTCTTTTTTGGGCGGTGCCCTTGGAACGAGCTATATTCCTTTAATGGGAAGTATTATTAAGGAAAAAGGGGAAAGGGAGTCCTTAAGGTTTACGAATAACATTGTAAATTTTGTTATATTAATCGCTACGGTTTTGGTATTATTTGTTTTATCCTTTACCGAGCTGGTTGTAAGGCTTTTTGCTTCGGGTTTCAAAGATGAAACTTTTAAGATGGCGGTAGCTTTTACAAGGATAGCAGTATTCGGGGTTTATTTTACCGGGCTTACGTATATTTTTAGCAGTTTTTTGCAGATTAAAGGAAATTTTGTAATCCCTGCCCTTGTGGGATTTCCTTACAGTATATTAGTTATTTTATCCATTTTTTTGAGTAAAAAATTAAATTATCTATATATTTTATCCTTCGGAAGCGTCCTTGCCATTGCATCTCAATTTATATTGGTATTTATTTTTTCATTGAAAAAGGGGTTTTTTTATAGATTTTTTTTGGATTTTAAGGATGAATATTTAAAAAAGATAATAAACCTTGCCTTACCGGTGATGCTTGGTACATCGGTAGGCCAGTTAAATGTGTTAATAGACAGGACCATTGCATCGGGAATAGTGGTGGGTGGTATTTCGGCTTTGAATTATGCCAACAGGTTAAACGGCTTTATACAGGATATTTTTGCAAATTCCATTTCTACTGTAATGTACCATTTGATTACGAAGATGGCGGCATTGGAGGATGTAAAGGGGTTTAAGAGGGTTATAGGGGAGAATATAAATTTGATAAATGTTTTCCTGGTACCTGCCACCGTCGGGCTTTTTATTTTTTCCGTTCCCATAACAAAGCTTGTTTACGGCAGGGGAGCCTTTGATGGAAGGGCATTGGTTTTAACCTCCGGGGCATTGCTTTTTTACTCTTTGGGGATGACCGGGGTTGGTGCAGGGACCATTCTTTCCAGGGCTTTTTATTCCCTGCAGGATACGAGAACCCCGATGATAAATTCGGTACATGCGGTGATTTTGAATATAATATTAAATATTACCCTTTCTAAGTTTATGGGGATAAGCGGTATAGCCCTTGCTACGAGTATTTCTAATCTTTTTTGCACCGGGCTTTTGTTTTTAAGTTTGAAAAAGAAGATAGGTCCTTACGGAATGAAGGATATGGTATATACTTTTTTAAAGGTGGTTTTTGCTTCCTTAGTTATGGGGGTAATTGCAAGGTTATTTTATATAAAATTTTACGTTATGCTGGGCGGGGTTTTTTCGCTTTTATCTGCCATTTTTGTCGGGGCGGCTGTGTATTTTATAATTATCCTTTTCATGAGGATAAAAGAGATAGATTTTATCTTATCAAAGGTGAGGGGGTATTTTAGGTGAAGATAAAAAAAGCGGTTATTCCTGCTGCGGGGCTTGGGACCAGGTTTTTGCCTGCAACCAAGGCTCAGCCAAAGGAAATGCTTCCAATTATAGACAAGCCCACGATACAGTATATTGTGGAGGAAGCGGTAAATTCGGGGATTGAAGAGATATTGATAATAACAGGGAGAAATAAAAGGGCAATTGAGGACCACTTTGACAAAAATGTGGAGCTTGAGCTGGAATTAAAGAAAAAGGGAAACGGCGAGCTTTTAAAACTCGTTGAGGATATATCAAACCTTGCGGATATCCACTACATAAGGCAAAAGGAGCCGAGGGGGCTCGGGCATGCGATTTACTGCGCAAAGGCTTTTGTAGGGAATGAACCCTTTGCGGTGCTTTTAGGAGATGATGTGATAGATTCAGATGTGCCGGTATTAAAGCAGATGATAAAGGTATATGAAAAGTATAACTGCAGCATTATAGGGGTGCAGGAGGTAAAAAGGGAAGATGTGTCAAAATACGGGATAATAGATGCAAAGCCCATAGATGAAAGGATTTATAAAGTAGAAAATTTGGTGGAAAAGCCTCCAGTAGAGGAGGCGCCTTCGAATCTGGCGATACTCGGGAGGTATATAATTACCCCGAAGATATTTGAGATCCTTGAAAATACCAAGCCCGGCAGGGGCGGGGAGATACAGCTCACCGATGCCCTAAAGGGGCTTTTGGACTATGAGGTTATTTACGCTTACAATTTTGAAGGCAAAAGATACGATGTGGGGGATAAGATGGGATACCTTGCGGCAACGGTAGAGTTTGCGCTAAAAAGAGAGGATTTAAACGGGGAATTCAGGAATTATTTAATTAATTTGCTTGAAAAGTAAAAGCCCGCTTACGCGGGCTATTTTTCATATAGTTTTAAAAACTCATCGGGAGTTATTGCTTTATTAGTTAGTTTTAAAAATCTTTCATCTCTTGTTACTATATAATCGGCTTTTATTTTTTTTGCACACTGTAACTGAAGCGCATCTTCAAGGTCGTTGAACTCTGAAAATCTAAGCGCTTTTTCTATGTCTTTTTTTGCGATGCTTACCGGCTTTGCAATTTCCATTAAGGTGTTTATTGCTTCTATACAAATTTCATGAGAGAGTTCTTTTCTTAAAAAGTAATAAATATCGGTAATGGCAAAAGAGGCTATGAAAGCCTCTATTTTTTCTTCTTCGGATAATTTAAAAATTTTATAGGCTGCCTCATCGAAAGGCTTTCTTTTTAACAGAAGGTCGAGGACTAAATTTGTGTCAATCATTATTTTCATATTTTTTTATCCTTTCATTTCGGATCTGCTTTATAGTGAGATCTTTATCTTTGAAATTTTTTAGGAGTCCATATAAAAAATCGGTTTTATTTTTTTGATTTATTGGGATGAGTTTGGCTATTTCTTTGCCATTTTTGGTGATTATAATAGGTTCTTTTTCGACAAGCTTCAAATACTTACCTGCTCGCATTTTAAATTCAGATGAGGTTACTCTCATCAATCACACCTCCAATTTTGACTAATATTATTATATGCAAATTGACTGTTTTTATCAATAATATAATAACCATTACATATAGTCTGATTTATACTATTTTATTTTCGTTAAAATTGATTATAATTAACGTGATTTACGGTAATTAGTTAGAAAGATATATCTTTGCTTTAATTCATCAAATATAATAAATATTGCTACTATGAGTGTAGATAAAACTTAAAAAAAGCAAAGAAATACCATAAAATAAGTTATTGACATTCGTGTTGGACTTAATGCCCCTGCTTTTACTTGGAGTAGGTGCATCTTTTGCTAAACCTCTTTCACATAAATAGTTAAAAATTTTTATAAGCTGCAACATTAAAGGCTACATTTTAGCAAATATATAAAATATATTTTATAAAATAAGTAAAAAAATGATAAGTATATTTTATATTTTTATTGTAAAAATTATAAATACGGTTATAATATATATATAGGAGGTGCATAATATTGGCTATTGTAACTCCTGATAACATACTTAAATTGCTTTACTCATATAACCCGTGGTGGCGAAATGGAAAGATACCCGGAGATTTTGTAAAGCCTGTAAAAAGGATAGCATATTATGAAGCTATGAAGATGTTTGTACATCCCGAATTAAGGCGGTTTGTAATTCTTTCGGGGGCGAGGCGCGTAGGGAAGACTACGATACTTTATCAAATTATAGAAACATTATTGAAAAAAGGGATCGAACCAAGAAAAATAATATATATTTCCTTTGATCATCCGCTTTTAAAGTTTTGTAGTTTAGACGATATAATTGAAATTTATGAAACAAATATATCATCATCTGAAGATGCTTATCTATTTTTTGACGAGATTCAATATGCTCCAGACTGGGGGAATTGGTTAAAGGTATATTATGACACAAAACCTAATTGGAGAGTTGTTGCGACAGGTTCTGCAAGCCCTGTATTGGTTCAAGGTGCCAGTGAAAGCGGTGTAGGAAGGTGGACCGTCCTTCATGTTCCCACGCTTTCTTTTTATGAGTATTGTGAACTTTTAAATATTGAGAGTAAGCTTACCGAGATTGTAAATGACATATTAGAATTAAATAGGCTAAGCAAGTATGAGATAAATAATATTATGAATGCTGTTTCTCCGCTGCAAAGGTATTTCAATCGTTATTTAATTGTTGGAGGATTCCCTGAATTAGCTTTGTCCAAAGATGATTTTTTTGCTCAAAGGATTTTGAGGGAGGATGTAGTTGATAAAGTTTTGAAGCGGGATATACCATCCTTATTTAATATTCGCAATGCTTCGGTATTGGAAAAGGTATTTTTATATCTTTGCTTTAATTCATCAAATATAATAAATATATCTACTATGAGCAAGGAGCTTGACAATATACCTTCAGCAACTTTATCTAATTATATAGAGTATTTAGAAAGAGCGAATCTTATATATATTAGTTATCCGGTTAGCCTTGACGGAAAGCAAATATTAAAAGCAAAACCAAAAATTTATATTGCTGACGCTGCGATAAGAAGCGCAGTTTTAATGCTTGATAATGTGCTGTTTGAACCGGAAGAGATGGGAATAATGGTTGAAACCACGGTTTATAAGCACTTAGTTTCTTATTATAACCGAGTAAGGGCGAAGATTGGATATTATAGAAAGACAGGGGGCACTCAAAAGGAAGTGGATGCCGTTGTCGAGCTTCCCCAGGGGAAGGTTCTTTTTGAGGTGAAATATAGAGAAAATCCCGTGATTAAGGAAAGCGATGCGATTATAGAAATGTCTAAGAATAGTAGTGAAGCAGTCGGATCATTTATAATTACCAAAAAGGCGGAAGATTACGGAAAGTTACCTGTAGACGCTAAAGTCCCAGTTATGCGCATACCTGCTTTTGCATTTTTATATATTTTGGGTTATTTGGAAAAAATAAAGTTTGCGTGTAATTAGTTTTGTAGTTTCTCCTAAAGGAGCGTATCCAATATGGGCATTAATGCTAAATGCGATGCGAACTGCACATAAGAAAATGTTTAAATGTTTTCTTAAAAAGAGGCTATTAAGCCTCTTTTTTTCTTTTGATGATTTCAAAATTTTATAGGTTATATATCGAAAGATTTAAGGCATATTTAAACTGTTGAAAAAAAAACCTTTAATAGATGTTGGTGGACCGAAACTGTTTATGATTATAAGCACTTTAGTCGGTGTGTTTGGAGTAACGGGTGCAGCGGTAGCTCAGGAAAAAGTTATTCATGAACTATTTTTACCGATTGTAAATCAGCTTAATTTCCCCATGCATCTATGGGCTTTGGTACTTTTGGTCGGGTCTCAAATTACATTTTTCGCATATCCTACCGGTGATATGGTCGGACAGATGGGACTTGCTAGGTCTAAAGATTTAAAGAGCATGATGAAAAATGGTATTTTAATAACCATATTTACAGTACTTTATGTTGTAATAAGAGCTTTCTTATATAAGTTTTAATTTAACTCTATAGCCCTGCCGAGAATATCGTGCAGGGCTATATAACCTAAAAATAGGAGGGTTATTCATGTTTAAGTTGGGAATTCTGCAGTTTGCTATCGAATATAAAAATCCGGAAGCTAATAGAGAAAAAGTAAAGGAATTAATATCAAAAGCAAGTAAGTTTAACCCTGATATATTGGTTTTACCTGAAACGTGGACTACAGGTTATTCGGAAGAGGTTTTTGATAATATAATGGATTATGCGGAAAAGGAAGATGGCCCTTCAGTTACATTGCTAAAGAATTTGGCAAAGGAAAGCGGAGTATATATAGTTGGAGGTTCGCTGCCGGAATTTGATGGGGAAAATACGTATAACACAATATTTTTCATAGATAAAAAAGGTGAAATTATAGGCAAATACAGGAAAATGCATCTTTATAGTGCGATGAGAGAGGATAAAGGTTTTAAAAACGGAAGTGAAATGCCGGTATTTTCAACCGAGTTTGGGAAAATAGCGTTGATGACGTGCTATGATATAAGGTTCCCTGAATTAAGCAGGACATATGCAGTTAGAGGAGCACAGATCATTATAACCGCCAGAATATTTTCGATATAGAAAAGATACACGAAATTATGGATCAAGCCATATACGGTAATTATGCCGCCAAAGCCTGTGTTTATGAATTGTTGGGAGGAAAGGTTAGAGATGATATTGAACTAACCTGGGTAGTAGGAATAAAAGAAGATTTAAAAGATGCCGTAAAAGAAGCGGAATATTATGTTAATATGGGTTATAAGGTTATAAAATTAAAAGTGGGCAATTCACCCGAGAAAGATTATCAATTGGTTGAAACTATAAGAAATTATTTTGGAGATAGAATTAAAATAAGGCTTGATGCAAATCAAGGATACGATTATCCAACCTCTCTAAAACTTTTTCAAGAATTAGAGAAATTTAATATAGAAAGCATAGAACAGCCTGTTAAAAGATGGGATATAGAAGGATTAAGGAAATTTAGAGAAAAATTAAAGACTCCGATAATGGCAGATGAGGCAGTATCCAATTTCCATGATGTGTATAATGTTGTTTCAAATAATGCTGCGGATATAGTAAATATAAAAGTTGGTAAAGTAGGTGGGCTTTTGCCTGCAAAAAAAATCAGCAATGTGATAGAATCTGCTGAATTAAGGGCAACTGCCGGGAGCAATTTGGAGTTAGGAATTGGTATAGCTGCAAGCATACATTTTGTTGCAAGTTCAAAGGTTTTATCCTATCCTCATGATTTATATATTGGCATAGATTTACATGAAAATGATATAATTAAGAGAGGATTTAATTTTGTAGATGGCAAAGTAAAATGCCCTGAACTTCCCGGATTAGGAGTGGAAGTGGATACAGAGATTTTTAGGAGTTGAAAAAATGATTAAATGTAAAATCATAGAAGATAATTTAAACAAGATATTACCTAATATAATAAATCTTAGAAAAGAAATTCATCAAAACCCGGAATTAGGATACCAGGAATATAAAACCACAGGATTAATTGTAGAATTTCTTAAAAATCTTGGAATTACAGTTGAAACTAAGTATTCAGAAACAGGTGCTGTAGGGTTGTTAAAAGTACCGGGGGCAGTTAAAACATTAGCAATTAGAGCAGATATCGATGCTTTACCTATTCAAGAAGAAACAGGAGCACAGTTTGCTTCAAAAAATGACGGAGTTATGCATGCCTGCGGACATGATGTACATAGTGCTGTAGTGATGGGTGTTGCAAACTTATTATCAAATTTAAAGGATTATTTAAAATTAAATATAAAATTCATTTTTCAACCTGCTGAAGAATGTAGCCCTGAGGGTGGAGCTAAATTAATGATTGAAAATGGGGTTTTAGACGATGTTGATGCTATTTTAGGGTTGCATGTATGGCCTGACTTACCTGTTGGTACAATAGGGACAATACTAGGAAATGCAATGGCGGCTTCAGATAGAATAAAAATATTGATTGAGGGAAAATCTTCTCATGCTGCCGAACCCCAAAATGGTATAGATTCTCTTTTTATTGCAGGACAGGTAATTAATTTAATAAGTTCTTTCAGGGCTAAATATATAGATCCTTATGAAAATGTGATTATGACTATTGGATCAATTCAATCTGAAGGTAGATATAATATTGTATGCCCCAAAATATTTATGGATGGGACTATAAGAACATTAAGTGAAAATACAAGAGTTTATATTAAAGAAAAATTACCAGTAGTAATAACTAATTTAGTAAAAAGTTTTGATGGAAATTGTAAGGTAGATATAATTAAAGGTTATGACGTATTAAAAAATGATCCAGTAATGACAGAAAAATTTGTAGAAACTTCGAAGGAAATATTAGGGATTAATAATGTTTTGACTGATATTAGACCTACTATGATTTCAGAGGATTTTTCATTTTATGCAAAAAGGATTCCTGCAGTATACTTTTTCCTTGGATGTGAAAGTAAAATACCCTTACACTCAAGCCGATTTTTACCAAATGAAAAATGTATACCTGTGGGGATAAAGGCTATATCTAACTTCGTTTTAAATGGGAATATATAAATACGATTTGACTTAATTATTTTGAGTAAATAGTTGCCTGGGGATAATATGCCCTGGGTATTTTTTATATATATTAACTTGCTGATACAATATATGTGTATATATATGTTCTAAAAAATAAGCATTATAGAAAAAATAAACCAATATTGTAAAATAGAAAATAATAATTATGGAAATAGGTGGTGTTTAATATGTTAACAAAACCCCCGGTAAAAGAAACAATAAAACACGTTGCAAAATCAATAGCTGCTGTTTTGGATGTGGAAATTTTAGTTGTGGACAAAAATTTTAATATTGTAGGAGGTACTGCCGAACATCAAGGTAGTTATAGAATATACAATAATCAGGTTTATCAATAGTTTTTAAAACATGCCAACCGATAGTTATAGAAAATCCGGGTTATCATGAGTTATGTAGGAAATGCAATTTATTTATGAAATGTTCAGAAACTGCTGAGATTGATTATCCTATTGTACTAAAAAATGAAGCTATAGGCATAATAAGCATTGTAGGTCTTACGATAAAACATAAAGAAATGATGCTCTCACGCAAAAATGATTATTTAGCATTTTTAAAAGGTATGAGCGAGTTAATATCAAGTAAAGTTTTAGAGGTGTTAGCATCTGAAGAAATGAATATGATTGCTCAAAAACTTTCACATATTAGAATTCAGTAAATGAGGGCATTATAGCGGTAGATAAAGAAGGGAATGTCACTCATATAAATAAAACAGCAGAAAAAATTTTAAAAATATCCAAGGATAAAATAATAGATAAGAATATTAATTTAGTTATTCCATCGGAACCAATTGTGGAAATTATAAAAGATAATATTGTTTATAAGGACCGGGAATTTCATATACAAACTGTTGATGGGAATATGATTCATTGTTATATATCTATAAATCCCATCGTAGAAAGTGAAAAGGATAATATTTTAGGAGCAATTGTAAGTGTAAAAGACGGACGTGATATGAGAAAATTTATCAGCAATATAATTGGAAGTTATGATAAAGAAGTAAGATTTTCGGATATTATTGGTGAAAGTAAGGTAATGGTTAATGTAAAACAACAGGCGATTAGAGCGGCAGAAAGTTTTTCCACGGTTTTGATATATGGCGAAAGTGGAACGGGGAAAGAACTTTTTGCTAGAGCGATTCACTCTGAAAGCCCAATGAGAAAAGGACCTTTTATTGCGATAAATTGTGCAGCAATTCCCGAGACACTTTTAGAAAGTGAATTATTTGGTTATGAAGGAGGAGCATTTTCTGGAGCAAAAAAAGAAGGCAAACCTGGCAAATTTGAATTAGCAGATGGAGGTACAATTTTTTTAGATGAAATAGGTGATATGTCGTTATATTTGCAAGCAAAACTTCTTAGAGTATTGCAGGATAAAAGCCCGCTTTTAAAGCGAATTTTTAGTTTTGAAAATTTTTTTATGGAAAGGAGGAATTTTAAAATATTTACAGAATATATATAGTAAAAAAATTACTATCAAATATAAAAGAAAGGAGAAAATTTACTATTGAGCATATTAGCTGAAATAAGGACAAAATATAATATACTTTCACCTACCCAGAAAAAAATTGCTGATGTTATTTTAAACAGCGGTGATAAAGTGGTTTTAATGTCTATCAGCGAACTTGCCGAAAAATGTGAAACCAGCGAAACAACAATAATGAGATTTTTAAGGAAAATGGGTTATGATTCTTATCAGGTATTCAGGGTAAGAATTGCTCAAGAATTTTCGGATAAAACTCCAAGGGCTATATACGAAGAAATTAAACCTGATGATTCGATAGAAAGTATAAAAAATAAAGTAATTCAATCTACTATAAATTCTATTAATGATTTGGAAAGGCTGATTGATGGCGAGTTACTGAACGACGTAGTAAATATGATGAAAAATGCGGGAAGGATTTATTTTTTTGGTGTAGGTGCTTCCAGTGCCATAGCATTAGATGCTTTTCATAAATTTTTGCGTTTGGGGCTGAATGTATATTACTGCAGCGATTCACACATCATGAGTATTATTGGAGCTCATACCACGAATTCAGACTTAATATTTGCTATATCTCATTCCGGTGAAAGTAAGGAGATACTTGATGCTGTGGAACTTGCAAAAGAAAACGGTACTAAAGTTATTTCTATTACAAGTTATAAAAATTCCAGTTTGACTAAGTTATCCGAAAAAGTAATTCTGAGTTCTACAAATGAGACAAAATATCGATCTGATGCTATGGTATCAAGAATAATACAGCTTGCAATAATAGATATTCTTTACGTTGCTCTGGTATTAAGATTAGGGCCGGATTCCATAGATAAGGTCAATAAATCAAGATTGGCTGTGGCCAAGAAAAAATTATAATATATTTGAAAAATGGGGGTTAAAAAACATGGTAGCAAAAATCAATACTTTACTTTTAGGGGATGCCATGATTCCCGGCAAGGATTTTGAGACAGCACTTAAAAAATATTTATCATCCTATGTGGATAAAGTGTATGTCGGTAATTGGGAGGAGAACTGGGATAATCTTCAGAAAAGAAGATTGGCTGTAGAAAAAAATGGGCCGGAAATCGAGGAAGTAGATCCTTTGATAATTGAACATGGTAAAGAAATCTCGATGCTGCTGGGGCTTTTTGTGCCGGTATCGAAAAAAGCGATGGATTTTATGCCTAATTTGAAAATAATAGGTGTTTCCCGGGCTGGAGTAGAAAATGTAAATGTAGAAGAGGCTACAAAAAAAGGGATTCTTGTTTTTAATGTGGAAGGGAGAAATGCGGAAGCGGTTTCGGATTTTGCAATCGGAATGATATTAGCTGAATGCAGGAATATAGCTAGGGCACATTATGCTATAAAAAATGGTATGTGGAGAAAAGAATTTCCAAATTCTGACTGGATTCCGGAATTGAAAGGGAAAACTGTCGGAATTATAGGGTTTGGATATATTGGAAGACTTGTAGCTAAGAAATTGTCCGGTTTTGATGTAGAAAGGCTTGTATATGATCCTTATGTGAATGAGGAAGATATTTATGCTGCAGACTGCATACCGGCGGATAAGGAAACTATTTTCAAAAAAAGCGATTTTATTACATTGCATGCTCGTTTGACGCAGGAGAACAAAAATTTTATAGGGGAAAAAGAGCTATCTTTGATGAAACCTACCGCATATATCATTAATACCGCAAGGGCAGGGCTTATAAACCAGGAAGCTCTTATCAATGCATTGAAAACTAAAAAGATAGCAGGAGCAGCTCTTGATGTTTTCTGGGAAGAGCCGTTACCTTCAGATAGTGAGCTTCTAAAACTTGATAATGTTACACTGACAAGCCATCTTGCTGGAACTACAAAAGAAGCTTTAACCAGGTCGCCGGAATTATTGGCAGAAGACATTTTGAGGTTTTTCCAGGGAAATAAAGCAAGGTTTATAGTAAATCCTTCGGTACTGGAGATTCCTGAGTTCAAAGCCTGGCTGGAAGGAGTAGTAAAATGAAATATAGTCTTTCTTCAATTTTAAATAAAGCAAAAAAAAGGAAGTACGCAATTGGTGCCTTTAATGTATATAATTATGAAACTATTAAAGGTGTAATAGAGTCAGCCGTTGAATTAAAAATCCCTGCTATTGTTGCTTTCGGTGAACGATATTTGGAAAATATGGATTTTAATACTGTAAGCGGTATAGTAAATACTATTTCGGAAGATGTGGAAGTTCCAATTGTATTACATCTTGATCATTGCAAATCCTTTGAAAATATAGTTAGAGCAATCAAGGCCGGTTTTTGTTCGGTTATGTTTGACGGATCTTCTTTGCCTTTGGAGGAAAATATAAAAAGAACAAAGGAAGTCGTCAAAATAGCCCATGCTGCAGGAGTCTCGGTAGAAGCTGAATTAGGCTCTCTTTCCAGTGGAGACTTTTCTAATGAGGAAAATAGCGATGAAATATATACTAATCCGGAAGAGGCAAAAATTTTTGTAAAAGAAACAAATGTGGACGCTTTAGCAGTATCTATCGGGACGGTACATGGTTTGTATAAAGGTGAACCCAAGATAAATATAGATATTTTAAAAAAGATAGCATCTTTAGTAGATATTCCCTTAGTGCTGCATGGAGGGTCTGGAACTCCTGAAGTTACTTTAAAAGAGTGCATAAAGAATGGAATATGCAAGATAAACGTAAATACTGAGATTTCTGTCTACACGGTGGAAAGGTTAAGGAATATACTTTCTGAGAAGAACTATCATTTATCAAGAATTTCCCTTTTAGAGGTTAATTTTGTTAAAGATGTAGTAAAAAAATACATGAAGATTTTTTACAGTGTTTGAAACAAGGGGAGCATTCCCCTTTTTACTCAAAAATATCTGAAAATTAGAAGGAGGCGTTATATTATGTAAAATAATATTATTTTAGAATAAGCTTTAAATTCAGTAATTTAAATTATTTCAACGGGGGGATTTGGGATGCTTACAGGTTCGGCTCTGCTAATTGTGTTTTTAGTGGCAATTATTTTTGTGCTGGTATCGATTATAAAATTTAAAATTAATCCTTTCCTTTCACTTTTATTGGCTTCCTTATTAACAGCATTTTTGGTGAGAATGCCCACATCTAAAATACCGTCTACAATAACTTCTGGTTTTGGGAATACCTTACAGGGAATCGGAATAGTTATAGGGTTAGGTGTTATTCTTGGCCAAATACTTTCAGAAGCGGGGGCAACTGAACAAATTGCGAATACGCTTTTGAGGTTTGTAGGAGAGAAAAATTCACCTTTGGCAGTAAACTTGACGGGATATCTTGTATCAATACCGGTATTCTTTGATGCAGCTTTTGTAATTTTGATGTCATTAATAAAACAAATTTCAAGAAAAACCGAAAGGTCGCTAATTACTTATGTTACTGCTTTGGCAGTAGGATTGATAGTAACACATGCTACTGTAATACCAACACCTGGACCGGTAGCGGTAGCTAATAATATGAACGTAAATTTGGGTATCTTTACATTATACGCAATTATCGTATCAATACCGGCTGCTTTAATAGGTGGATGGCTTTATGGTGTTTATCTAGGGAAAAAATATGATTTCGATGAAAAAGAAGTAATGGAGGCAATTAGCGAAATTGGGAAGGAAAAAAGTACAAATTCTGATAAAAAACCATCCGGCGCTCTTTCAATATTCGTTTTATTACTGCCTATTATACTAATATTATTTGGGACGGTAATGTCTATAGTTCTTCCAAAAGAATCAATAGCGAATGTAGTTTTTGGATTTCTTGGAGAGAAAAATATTGCTCTGTTAATAGGAGTAATTGTGGCAATTATAACATTAAAGCCGTATCTTAAAGATTCACTGGAAAATATTATTGCAAAAGCTGCAGGTTCTGCCGGAATGATCCTTCTAATAACCGGTGCGGGAGGATCCTTTGGGAATATGATAAACAGCAGCGGTATAGGGAAATATCTTGTTGATATATTATCTCATATGAATATCTCAATTATAGTGCTGGCATTCATATTAAGCCAGGTATTGAGAGCTGCTCAAGGGTCAACTACGGTAGCATTGGTTACCACATCGTCCATATTAGGGCCAATAGTGGCTCAACTGGGTGCTTCTCCTGTACTGGTAGCTTTAGCTATTTGTTGCGGTGGCATTGGTTTATCACTGCCCAACGATTCGGGATTTTGGGTAGTTAATAGATTTTCTAATTTTGATATTAATAAAACAATTCAATCCTGGACAATTGGTGGAACCATAGCGGGTGTTGTAGGATTTATTATGGTATTAATTTTAAGTTTATTCTCGGGGGTATTACCGGGGTTATTATAAAAAAAGTTTTAGTTTAATCTGGTCGGAGGTAAAAATATGCACTATATTGTCTCAATAGACGTAGGAACTTCAAGTTTAAGAGGGATTATTTTTGATCAAAAGGGAAGAATGATTTTTTCTTCAAAACAAGAGTACTGCCCGGAGTATAATAAACATTTAAATTATGTGGAACAAAATCCCGACACGTGGCAAAAAGCATTGATTTTTGTTTTAGAAGAAGTATCGCATTTTATAAAGGATAATGGACTTGAAATATCAGCTATTGCGGTAGCATCTCAGAGAGCATCCGTAATTCCAGTTGATAAAGAGTGTATGCCATTATTTAATGCTATAATGTGGCAGGATAAAAGGAGTTTAAAAGTATGTGATAAAATAGAAAAAATTACAGGCAAAGAAGAATTATATAAGAGAACTGGGCTTAGGCTTGACCCATACTTTTCTCTTCCCAAAATGATATGGATTAAAGAAGAGATGCCTGAAATATATAAAAATACTTATAAACTTATTGGGGTTCAGGACTTTATTATTTACCAGCTTACAAAAAAATATATTACCGATTGGACGCAGGCATCAAGGACAATGTTAATGGATATTAGAAAGTTTACTTGGGATGAAGAGATATTAAGGATATCAGGTTTAAAAGAATCTATTTTACCGGAGCTATGTCCTCCCGGTTCTATTGTAGGAAATTTAACTGATGAAATTTCTAATTTAACCGGTTTGGAAGCAGGAATACCCGTAATAATCGCCGGTGGTGATCAACAATGTGCTGCAGTTGCTCTAAATGTGATTAAAGATGGATTTGCGGAAGCAAATACCGGTACAGGATCTTTTGTTATAGCATATTCGGAAGAACCCGTTTTTGACGAAAAGATTAGGACCTTGTGTAGTGCTGCAGCAGTGCCGGGAAAATGGATTGCAGAAGCTGGGATGTTTACTACTGGAGCAATATATAGGTGGTTTAAAGAACAATTATGCGAGTTTAATAAGGATAATCAAGAAATCTTCGAAGCAATAAATGAAGAAATAGAAAATACTCCTGTAGGTTCAAATGGTATAATCATTTTACCTCATTTTGAAGGTAGTGCAGCACCCTATTGGAATCCACTGGCAAAAGGTGTAATATTCAACTTAACCCTTGGGACTAAAAGAGGAGATATAGCAAGAGCAATTTTAGAGGGAATATGCACTGAAATAGCTAAAAATATTTTATTGATAGAAAATATAAAAGGGAAAATTCATACTATAAGCGTTGCTGGAGGACTGACTAAGTTTAAACTTTTTAATCAAATGCAGGCGGATTCTTTTAATAAGAGAGTAATAAAATATCCCGAAAGTGAAGCATCTTCATTAGGTGCTGCTATTATCGCCTTTACCGCTCTCGGTATATATAAAGATTACGAAGAAGCATTTTCAAATATGGTGACTGAAGATCCGGTTGTATATGAGCCAATTGAGGATAATGTAAAGTTGTATAGAGAAATCATGAATAAAAAAGAAAGGCTTTATTATGCATTGTTAGAAAAAGGATTATATAATCTATGAAAAAAGCCCGCTTATGCGGGCTAAATTATTTCTCACAAATTCTGCATGATTTTTATCAATATAAAAGAATAAATTTATAACATATTATAACATTTTATAACATGTTATGGATAATCTCATGGTTTTTTATTTGAAAAAAATAAAATTACACATGGCATAATTATTGCTTATAATATTATTAAAAATAATAGTTTTTAATAAATTTCAAAGGAGGTACTTTATGTATAAAAAAGTTTTATCAATTATCTTAATTCTAGTTTTTGCTTTAACATTGGTAACAGGATGTGGTGGCAAACAACAGGTAAATTCAAATCAAAACGCACAAAATAATCAAAACAGTGGAGGAAATGATCAGATAACAATAAGAGTTGGACATGTTTTAGCGCCTACTCATCCTTATCAGTTAGGTTTAGAGAAATTTGCAGAATTAGTAAATCAAAAAACTAATGGCAAAGTAAAGGTAGAAGTTTTTCATAGTTCACAATTAGGTAATGAAAGGGATATGGTGGAAGGCTTACAACTAGGAACTCTTGAAATGACTCTCGTTTCAACAGCTCCCCTTTCAAGTTTTACTAAGAAGTTTTTAGTGTTTGATTTACCTTTTATTTTTAAAGATACTGTAAATGCAAGATCTGTAGTAGATGGACCAATAGGCGCTGAATTACTTGATAGTTTAAAAGATCAAGGGATTATAGGTCTTACATATTTTGAAAATGGGTTCAGACACGTGACAAACAACAAAAGACCTATAGAAAAGCCGGAAGACCTAAAAGGCTTGAAAATCAGAACTATGGAAAATCCTGTACATATGGCCACATTCAAAGTAATGGGTGCAGATCCTACACCAATGGCTTTTGGTGAATTATTTACTGCTTTACAGCAAGGAACAATAGATGGGCAGGAAAATCCCTTGCCTATTATTGAAACGTCAAAGTTTTATGAGGTGCAAAAATACTTATCATTGACTGGACATTTCTATGCCCCTGCTCCTTTGTTAATAAGTAAAAGTTTTTATGAAAAATTAAGTCCTGAGATTCAAAATGCAATAAAAGAATCAGCTATTGAAGCAAGGGATTATGAAAGAAAATTATTAGATGATATGAACGCAAAGTTAGAAGATGAATTAGCAAAAAAAGGGATGCAAATTAATAAACCTGATAAAGAACTTTTTATAAAAGCAGTTCAACCTGTTTATAAACAATTTGAGGGAGATATATCACCTGAGCTAATTCAAAAAGTAATGGGCGCGCAGAAATAATATGAAGGCAGGTGAGACCTGCCTTCATTTCTAATATAACTAATGTTTTACTATTTTTCATGGAGGTACTTTTATGAAAAAAATAATGAGATTTTTTAATAATATAGAAGAATATTTAGTAATAGTTCTTATTTTTGCAATGACAATAGTTGTAACTTTACAGGTTATATTTAGATTCATCTTAAAAGCTTCGCTTCCATGGTCGGAAGAGTTCGCAAGATATATGCTTGTATGGGCAACTTTTTTAGGTGCTAGCATAGGGGTGAAAAGAGGAGCGCATATAGGCGTTGAAGCTTTTACTATGTTGTTACCGAAAAATATCAAAAAATATATCCAATATTTTGCAATTATTTTATGCATTATTTTTTGTTTAATAGTTTTTAAAGAGAGTATAAGTATTATACAAAAACAAATTATTAATCACCAGGTTTCACCTGCAATGAGAATTCCTATGTGGTGGGCATATATGGCTATTCCTACAGGTATGCTTTTTATGGCGGTAAGATTTTTACAAGCAATCATAAAAATCTCAACAATTCAATCGAAGGAGGCGAGGTAGTTTATGACCGGAATATTATTTGGTAGCTTTGCTATATTAGTTATTTTAGGGCTACCAATAGCAGTAGTTTTAGGGCTTTCATCTATATTAGCATTGTCGATTTCTAGCAAAATACCCTTGATGGTTGTTGCCCAAAGGATGTTTACTGCGAGTGATTCTTTTCCATTGATGGCAATACCATTTTTTATGATGGCAGGATCTTTGATGGAAACAGGAGGAATTTCAAAAAGATTGATAAATTTAGCAAACAAAATAGTTGGAGGGCTTCCGGGAGGTCTTGCTTTAGTTGGGATCGTAACTTGTATGTTTTTTGCAGCGATTTCTGGTTCTGGGCCTGCTACAGTTGCAGCTATAGGTTCTATTTTGATTCCGGCAATGGTTGAAGCAGGATATGACCTTGGTTTTGCTGCCGCGGTTATGGCTGCTGCTGGTGCAATAGGGGTAATCATCCCTCCAAGTATTCCAATGGTTACATACGGTGTTGTTGGAGGGGTTTCAATAGGTTCTATATTTTTAGGAGGATTTGGTTCGGGCATAGTAGTAGGACTCAGCTTAATGATTGTAGCATATGTCATTTCAAAGGCTCGGGGATATAAAGGTAGTGAAAAAAGAACTTCATTAATTGATTTGCTTAAAGCTGTAAAGGATGCTTTTTGGGCTCTTTTGATGCCAGTTATTATCCTAGGTGGAATATACGGAGGTATTTTTACACCTACCGAAGCAGCTGCAGTAGCAGTGGTTTATGGATTTATAGTTGGATTTTTTATTTATAGAGAACTGAAAGTCAAAGATTTACCTAAAATTTTTGTTAATACAGCTGTGAGTACATCGGTAGTAATGTTCATTATTTCTACAGCTCAAGTTTTTGGATGGATTATGACAAGTCAGCGAATTCCAGAGGCAATAGCAAGGAGTTTTATCAATCTTTCTAACAATCCGTATGTAATATTGTTACTGGTAAATATTTTACTATTAATAGTTGGATGTTTCATGGAAACTAATGCTGCGATTATTATCCTTGCACCAATATTTATTCCATTAATGATTAAGATAGGGGTTGATCCGATTTTGTTTGGTATAGTAATGGTCGTTAACTTGGCAATAGGAATGATTACTCCTCCTCTCGGAGTAAATTTGTTTGTGGCATGTGGGATAGGTAAGCTGACTTTAGAACGAATATCTAAGGCAGTAGTGCCGTTTATTTTAGCAATGGTAATTGCGCTTATGTTAGTAACTTATATTCCTGACATTTCAATGTTTTTACCCAAAATGCTTATGGGAAATAAATAGGGCAGGTGTTTTTTTTGAACTTTCCAAAAGTAACTAAAATTAGACAAAAATTCAATACAGATAAGATTGAAAACATAGAAATAGAAATCTACAAGCAATTCGAAAAAATAGGTGTTAAAAATATTATAAAGCCGGGAATGAAAATAGCGGTAACAGCAGGAAGCAGGGGTATATCAAATATTGTAAAAATAATTAAAACTGTATGTGATTATCTAAAAGAATGTGGGGCAAATCCTTTTGTAGTTCCTTCAATGGGAAGTCATGGAGGGGCAACTGCAGAAGGGCAAATTAAGGTATTAGAAAAATTGGGAATTACTGAAGAGTCTGTCGGAGTGCCTATATTATCAAGTATGGAAGTAGTAGAACTGGGGGAAACTCCTAAAGGTATAAAGGTTTATATGGATAAAATAGCATATTATTCGGATGGAATAGTAGTCGTCAATAGGGTTAAACCTCACACTGATTTCAGCGGAGAGATAGAAAGCGGCTTAATGAAAATGATAGCAGTAGGCTTAGGGAAACATAAAGGATGTTCAGCAATGCATGCAGGTGGGCTTGCATCAACAATAATTGAAGCGGCCTCCTTAGCTTTAAAAAAAGCTCCAATTGTATTTGGGTTAGCTATTCTGGAAAACTCTCGAGATGAAACCTATAAATTAAAAGCTATTCTTCCCGAAAATTTTGAAATAGAAGAAAAATTATTACTAAAAGAGGCAAAGAACCTGGTACCTAAGCTGCCGATTAACGAGTTAGATATACTTATTGTTGAAAAAATAGGTAAAGTCTATAGTGGTACAGGAATGGATACAAAAGTAATTGGTAGATTAAAGGTATTTGGTGAAAAAGAACCGGAAACTCCAAGAATAAATAAAATAGTGGTACTTGACTTAGATGAAAAATCTTATGGTAATGCTTTGGGGATAGGTTTAGCTGATATTACTACGCGTCGCTTGTTTGATAAGATTGATTTAAATGTAACCTATGCAAATACAATTCCCACGACTTATCTAGAACGAGGTAAAATACCCATAATAATGGCGAATGATAAGGAAGCTATTTCAACAGCATTAAATACTATTGGCAACGTTCCTGTTGAAAAAGTAAAACTTGCAATTATTAAAAATACTTTACATCTCGAGGAGCTTTTATTAACTAAACCTGCTATTAATTCAATAATTGACAAATCATCTATAGAAATTGTAGAAGAAGATTTAGAAATTTCTTTTGATGAAAATAATTGTTTAAAAATTATTTCATTTTAATGTAGGGAGGAGATAATTATGAGATTGATGCATACTAGCTTACCTGAATTTAAGCTTAAATTACAGTCTGCAGTAATTAAACAATCACCGAGAAAAGGAATAGAAATAAAGGGAATAGAAAATTTAAAATCTGCAAAAATGCAATCTTTAAGGACGGGCAGGATTGAACTAGCTGTTCAGGAGATTGCTCAGGATAAGGATATTGATAAAGTAGAAGTAATTGTTATGCCCAGGGTTCCTGAAACAATGCATACAGTTATAGTGAAAGGTATAGATAAAAACGGTAATGCTAAGAAGGCTATACTTGAGGTCATCAATATTATTCATCCAACTGAAGAAGTAGAATTAGCAGGAATTAAAGAAATTGATGATAGAAGGCCAACAATTGGTAGACATTAAGGTATGGAGGTAATGATATGGGAGAGCTTTTGGTTAGATTAATTGAACAGGGAAATGGACCGAAATATGGAGTCCCTATAAATATAGCTTTTCTTGATAAAAAAGATATTGAAAATGCTGGAGTAACAATCGAACATGCTGTGCATGTGGTTGCAGAGATAGTTGATGGACCTGTTGGAATTAACGTGTTTGATATGGAAGCGGTTACGACAACAAGTGATGGTCTTATGGTTGAGGGAGCAATTATTGCAATGGCAGCTGGTGATATAGGGAAAGTTCATAAAGAATTTGGACTGCTTTTTATGGAAGAAATTCCTGTTGTACCCGATTTAATAAAAGAAGAACCGCATTTATTACAATGGGAAAAATTTTATAAAGGGAGAAAGTTTTTCCGAGGACCAAATCCTGCTAAAAAATTAATACCTGTTCATAATGTTGTAATGACTGGAAGAGCTGTAAATAATAATTCTGCAACTGAAATGATGAATGCAGTTACAATGGAGGAAATATTACTACCTATTCTGGGACAACTACAGATTATGAAAGATGAACCCATTGTTTTTGGTTTGACTGGGGAAGTAATATCAGTAGGTATAGGGATGACGGTTGCAGAGTTATTTGGGAGGGTATTTCCCACAAGGCAATTTAGAGCTGGGGATACTGCTCACGGATCTGGAGAATATGCAAAGACATTGAAAGCGAATATACCCTGCATTGTAGCACCTAAAAAAGTACTTGCAAAATACATTTTACAAGCATTAAAAATCGGTATGATTCCAGGACTACATTTGGGGTGTTCTCCTGCAGTATTGGCAATTGCTAAGGTCTTTGGGTCACCAATTGCTGTGGATAATATTACTGAAAGAGCAAAAATAGAATTAAAAAGTGTTGGAATTGATGTAGAAAAGTTAAGAAATAATGAAAAAGAGTTAGATGAGGAGACAATTATAGAAAAAGCTGATGAAATAATACCAGGTGTAGTAGATCCTGTTTTAGTTGATTCTAAAGAGATTGTAAAAAAATTACAAATAAAAATTTAAGTATTTAAGAGGTGAAAATTATTTGGGAAATACTCGGGTAATAGTTTATGTTGACAAAACAATCGTAAAGATCACTGGAATAGAAGTGAAAGGGTTAAAACCATTTGAACTGGAGATGACATTGAAAAATTTACTTGGAAGATCAGTAAGGGTAATTGGAGTAACTGCTGAATCCATAGAAATGGATGTTTATGGATTATCCCCAGAATCAATTTATAGAAATGAAGAAGGGATAATAAAAGTTATTTCTATGGTAGAGGGTATTACAGCAAAGGATGTAATGAGAATTGCTTCTGCAGAAAAGTCTGTTGAAGTTTCGGTCGAAGAATTACCTAAAGGTGAATATTATGGTTGTTCAAGAGAGAGGTGGCTTAAATTTGATAAATAAAGTTGTAATAATACCTACTGGGGATGAGATTTTAAATGGTACTGTAGCAGATACGAATAGCCCTGCAATAATGAGTATAATACTAGAAAAATTTCCAGCCTGCGAGGTAAAACGAGTAAGGCCTGTCATTGATGATGAAGAAAATATTATTGAGAGTATAGAAATTGCTTTAGAAAAAAATCCTGAATTGATAATTTTAATTGGCGGAACAGGAGGAGGGCACAGATATATAGCTACATTAGCTAAAGATTATACTCACTGTGCTTTAATAAAAATATTACCTGAAATTGTATTTAAAGAATTATACGGTTCAAATGGGCATTTATGGTCAAAACTTGTATGCGGCAGGAAAAATCAAACACTGGTAGTAAATGTTCCGGGTCCTTACGCTGAGGCAACTGAAGCGGTAAGAGTTTTAATAAAGTGCATTTTTGATGGGATAATGGATATTAATTATATTATTAATGAAATAGCAGCAGCAGTTAAAAAACAATATGGTGTGTGATGATAAAATGAATCTTTCAAGTTTTGCCTTAAAATCAAGAATTTATGACGGGTTTCAAATTATAATTGCAGGAATATGTCCAATTGAGGAAATTTTAGAGACAAAAAGAATTTTAAATGAGATAGGAAGAGATTTTTCTGCGAAGGGAATAAAAGATGGATTTGAATTAGATTATAAGTTGGCAAAACACTTTTGTAACGAAACCCCCAAAAATCTTTTTGCTTTGGGGGTATCAATTTTTGTTCCTTGGATAAAGGAAGCCTCTGGAGGAATAATTGGTAGCCCGCGCGAAAAAATTTCTTCAGCACAGGGGATTATTGAAAACATAGGTAATAACTTAAGTCTTATAGCTTTTCCTGGAGGGCCTGGTATTGTAATAGAGGGATCAATAGAAAAAGCTATGAAAATACTACAATTTATTGAGTTTAATAAAACTAATAATGACCTTGAAAAAATCTATCAAATTGCATTAAATGTAATGACTGAATCAATTCCCAATGCTATAATTATTTCTGATGGGTGCGGTATTAATAGGACAGGGTGCGCTGCAGCTATAACAGGAAATAGAATTGAATTATATTCATTGAAAGATTATTAATATTAAATTTAAGAGGTGGGACGAGGTGATAAAAACTAAGTTTAGTGATAGCGAAGAACGTATTATGCTTTATACAATTCTTGAAAACTTGCGTGAAGGTGTAAATGTAGTAGATGAAAAAGGCAATTTGCTATTTGTAAATAAAGCCTCCGCCTCTTATGCTCGTTCAACGGTTGAACGCATGTTAGGAGAACATATTAGTAAGTATTATCCGAAAGCTGCACTGTTAGATGTGCTAAAAACCAAAAAGCCGATTCTTGATGTCAGAATTGAACATGATGATGGAAGAAAGTATATAGTGAATGCTGTACCTTTAATAATAGACAATGAATTTAGAGGGGGAGTAGCGACCTTCCGCGATGTGACTGAAATTGAAGAACTGAGCCAAAAGCTAGAAATTTTGGAAATGGAGCTTTACTTAAGCAAAGTTGATTATGCCTTTGATGCGATAATAGGCAAAGATGGAAGTTTGAAGGAAGCTATATTAAAAGCCCAGAGGGCTATAGGATCACCAGGTGGTCCAAGGCATTCAATAATTGTAGGTGAATCGGGTACAGGCAAGACTATGTTTGCTAAAGCCATGTATTTTTTTGCAAGAAAAATAGGTGTAATAGATAAAGAAGCACCTTTTATAGAGATAAATTGTGCTCAATTTACTAACCCGGATATAGCTGCTATAGAAATATTTGGTTCGGAAAAAGGAGCTTTTACTGGAGCTCTTGAGAAGAAAGGCTTGATGGAGTTAGCTAATGGGGGTATTCTTTTCTTAGATGAAGCCCATGCTTTGGAGCATTATCAAACAATGTTATTAAAAGTAATAGAAACGGGAAAATTGAGGAGAATAGGTGGACGTAAGGAAATAGATGTAAATGTAATAATAATAGCAGCTTCTACTAAGAACCTGAGAAATGTTTTATTGCCCGAACTTTACCAGAGATTGGCTCAATACGAAATAAAACTACCACCATTACGGGAAAGGCCGTTGTGTGAAAAAGAACAGCTTCTAAAAGTTTTTAAAGAAAATTACGAAAAAAATGCCAATGATAGGTATAAAATAAAGGTAAAAGTTAATTTCTCCAATGCTGCTAAAGAAATATTACTTAATGCTTATTATCCACGGAATATCAGGCAGTTTAGAGACATAATAAATACAGCGATTGATGCTTCTTTACCTATAATAAGTGAAATAAATAAAAATTCCGAGGTACATTCGTTAGTTGATATAGAAAATATACCTTATGACCTTTTAGGAACTGAAAATTTATCTGAATCTAATACATTTGAACAAGAAGGTATTATTTCTGAAATTGTTGAAAATCAGGAGGATGTTCTTAAAAAAATTATCTTGCGCTTAAGAGAAAAAGGCATGGGGCCAAGGAAAATATCAAATATTTTAAAAGAAAAAGGTTTCAAAATTGAATATTACAAAGTTGCTTATTTATTAAAAAAATTGAATTCTCAAAGAAAGTAATTTTATATTACTTTATTAAAAATAGGACAGGGAATAAGATTTTGAAATAGTTTTAGTTAGAATAAATTAAGATGAAATTAAATTTCTAAAAAATATTATGGCTTTGATAAAGGCTTTTTATTAGGAGGAATAAAAAATGATACTTTATCTTGACTGTTTTTCCGGAATAAGCGGCGATATGTTTTTGGGGGCGCTACTTGACCTTGTTATAGATGAAGAAGAATTCATAAAACAGTAATGTTAGAAGACGCTAAAAGATAATTGATATTTATTTATGTAGGATACCTCTTACATTTGTACTTTTAGAGAAAAGAATAGAAGAAATGAAATAAAATTTTATAAAAAGATTGCGAGTAATATATTATGGAAATTAAGTTTATTCACAAATCAATGTGGTGGTGTAGTTTATGATATGTACAAAAGTAAAAATTCCTAAAGAAGCTATTGTTTATGATTATGACAACAATTACGATATATTAAATATATATATTGATAAACCTATTCCTGCAGTTGCTGAAGAAATATATCCGGGTGTGTATCTTTTTATAGATGATCCTACTGATAATGTAATTGGAGCTTCAATATTAGATTACAGTAAGCGTGATAAAAAATATATACGAAAGATATTACCTTTTGATATTGATTTTAATTATATTAATTCTAAAATAATATAATAAATATTAATAATGATATATAAAAAGCTGCGCATATAAAATGCGTGGCTTTTTTGTATACAATATAAGTGATATAGGGGATAAAATGGCATCCTTTAAGCGACAGTGGAATTTGTCTTTAAAAAACAGGAGGATAAACTGGGACTTCAGGGATTATTTGATCAATCTGCTTTGTAAAAATAAGCCCGCTTACGCGGGCTATTTTTCATATAGTTTAAAAAACTCATCGGGAGTAATTGCTTTATTGGTTAGTTTTAAAAATCTTTCATTTATTGTTACTATATAATCTGCTTTTATTTTTTTTGCACACTGTAACTGAAGCGCATCTTCAAGGTCGTTGAACTCTGAAAATCTAAGCGCTTTTTCTATGTCTTTTTTTGCGATGCTTACCGGCTTTGCAATTTCCATTAAGGTGTTTATTGCTTCTATACAAATTTCATGAGAGAGTTCTTTTCTTAAAAAGTAATAAATATCGGTAATGGCAAAAGAGGCTATGAAAGCCTCTATTTTTTCTTCTTCGGATAATTTAAAAATTTTATAGGCTGCCTCATCGAAAGGCTTTCTTTTTAACAGAAGGTCGAGGACTAAATTATGGGTAATGCCCTGGCTCAATTGAAGGAAAAAAGATATTTTGAGAAGTATTTGGCTGAATATGAGGAGATATACATTTAAATTCCATACACCATGGCTTTCAGATATGATAAAATATTAAATATAATTTTACTTTATATAAAGGTGGATATTATGTTTAAGCCAAAAATAAAGATTCTCAATATTTATGTAATTTTATTTATATTTTTAATTTCTGTATTAATATGGCAGATACTGAAGATAACGGGTGGAGAATATAACAATTTGAGCGTGGAAGAAAGAAATTATTTAAAGAACAAGGGGAAATAATTTACGGGGCTGACATAAATGCTCCGCCTCTTAGGTTCCTTGATAAGGAGGATGGGCAATATAAAGGTCTTGTTTTGGACTATCTTCACGCTTTGTCATTGGAACTTGGTGTAAATATAGAGACCAAGCCTTTTGTCTGGGCAACTGCACTGGAAAAATTGTCTGAGGGCGAAACGGATTTATGTGATATGTTTGAGAGCCCGGAACGAGCTAAAAAGTACCTTTTTACGAAACCCATATATAATTTAAGGGGTACCGTTGCGGTATTGAGAAATTCTAATATAAATGATTTAAAAGATATTGAAGGAAAGAAAATAGCCCTCCAAAAAGGAGATTATACTAACGAATACTTTAATCAGAATTATAAAGATGTAAAGATTGTTTTTGTTAATGATTTGAGCGAAGCCTTGAATTTGCTTATTAATAATAAGGTTGAAGTGGTTGCTGGGGATGAACCCGTTTTACTTTATTTTATAAATAAAATGAAGCTTTCTGGTTATGTTGAAATTTTGGAGACCCCCTTATACGAGAAACCCGTGGTTTTTGCAGTGCCGAAAAGTAACCCGGAATTGGTCTTTATTTTAAACAAGGGTATAGAAAAAATAAATCAGAAAAATGTTTTGGAAAAGATACAGCAAAAATGGTTCGGGCTTTCCACAACCATTATAATAAGAAAGGACTTAAACAGCCGGCTAAAAAATTACATTTTACTTTTAATTTTATTTTTTGCAATAATAGTTTCGTTTTTGGGTCTATTAAATTATTCTCTAAAAAAAGAGGTTGAAATTCGAACAAAAGAAATAGAAGATGGCAAAAATCAGTTGAAGACTATAATAGATGGTATAGAGCAAATGCTTTTTGTAGTTGACGAGGATTTAAGTATAAAAGAAGGGAATAAAAGATTTAAAGAGTATGTTTTATCTAATTTTTCTTTCTCCAATTTTGATAATATAAAACTGTGTGATGCACTTTCACTTTTCTGTAAAAAAAATTGTGATAGCTGTATTTTTATGGCGGCTATTAATGAGCCTGTAAAAAATCATGAAATTAAGATAGGGGATTATATCTATCTTTTAAATACCTATTTTCTTAAAGAAAACTTGGACAAGAAGAAAATTTTATTTATTATCGATGATATTACTTTAAGGAGATTAAATGAAATACAACTTTTACAGGCAAACAAGATGATGGCTGTTGGGCAACTGGCAGCGGGAGTAGCGCATGAGATAAGAAATCCTTTGGGTATAATCCGTACTTATTCATATATACTTGAGCAGTCAATTTTTAATAAAGAAATATTTGAGAAAGCTTTAGAAGAAATAAATAAAGCTGTTCAAAGGGCAGATAGGATTGTAAACAATTTATTAAACTTTTCCCGTATTTCTGGAGAAAATTATGAATTTGTAAATTTGGAAAAATTTATCAGGGATATCCTTGAAGTGCTTTATACTTATATAAAGAGAAATAACATTAATGTAGAAATTACTAACGAAACAAAACATGATTATTTAACGAACCCCGACAGCTTAAATCATATATTGACCAATATAATCAAGAATGCTTTAGATGCAATGAGCGATAAGGGAGGTAAAATAAGTATCGCAATTAAGGAAGCAGATAATGGATTTAAAGTTTACGTCAAAGATACAGGTAAAGGGATCAAAAAAGAACATATGGAACATATTTTTAACCCTTTTTTCACTACAAAATCTCCCGGGAAAGGGACTGGGCTTGGGCTTTTTATTACTTATACGGAAATTAAAAAATTGAACGGGAGTATCAATATAAAAAGCGAAGAGAATATAGGGACTGAAGTGGAAATATTTATACCGGCAAAAGGAAGGGAAATAAAAAATGGAATTTAAAGTGCTTATAGTTGATGATGAAAAGGAATTCGTTGAGGTATATACCTTGCTGTTAAAGCAAAAGGGTTATAAGGTGAAGGGCGTAACTTCTCCGATTGAAGCTATTGATATTTTAAATGATGAGTATTATCCTCTGATAATGGTGGATTTGGTTATGCCGGAAATGGATGGCATTGAATTTTTGAAAAAGGTAAAATCCCGGTTTGGAAATAGTGTAGAGGTAATAATCGTAACTGGGTTTGGTACAATCGAAAATGCCGTTAACGCAATAAAACTGGGGGCCTTTTCGTATTATATTAAAAGTTCAAATCCCGAGTCATTGATTTATGAAATTGAAAAAGCAAAAAAAATATTTGAATTGAAGGAAGAAAATTTTACCCTTAAGAGCGGACTTTCGGAGGATGATGTCCTTTTAAAAACCACCGACCCTAAGATGATAGAAATTTATAATATTATAGATAAGGTGGCAAATAGTGACTGCAGCGTACTTATAACAGGAGAATCGGGGACGGGCAAGGAGGTTATTGCAAAGTATATTCATAAAAAAAGCAAGAGAAGTATAATGCCTTTCGTACCCATAAACTGTAAGGCCTATCCGGTGACATTATTAGAATCCGAGCTTTTTGGTTATGAAAAAGGTGCTTTTACCGGGGCTTTAGCCTGCAAAGAGGGAAAAATTGAAGAAGCCAATGGAGGAACACTTTTTATCGATGAAATAGGGGAATTGGATCAGGAAATTCAAGTTAAGCTATTGAGGGTTATCGAAACGAAAACTGTGGAGAGATTGGGGGCTAATAAAAAAAAGGAAATTGATTTCAGGCTAATCAGCGCTACGAATAGAGATTTAGAAAAAGCAATAGAAGAAGGAAATTTCAGGCTCGATTTTTATTATCGTATAAACACCGTATCTATAAGTTTACCTCCGTTAAGGGAAAGGAAAAAGGACTTGCCGAATTTTATAAATTTTTTTATAGAGAAATTTTCAAAAAAAATGAATAAATTTTTAGATTTTAACAATGATGCTTTTGATTTATTGATGAATTATGAATATCCGGGAAACATTCGGGAATTAAAAAATATAATAGAGCGGATATTTGTCCTATGCGAAGAAAATGTTTCAAAGGATGATGTATTAAGGTGCTTTCAAAGTAAAAACCAAAATAAAATAAAAGATTTTGCTGAGAAAAAAGAGATACTAACCTTTGAAGAGGCAAAAGAAAATTTTGAAAGGGAATATTTCAAAAGGCTTTACGAATATACAAAGGGGAATCTAAATGCAATTTCAAAGCTTTCGGGATTGAGCAGGAGGCAGGTATTCAATAAAGTAAAAAAGTTTTCGCTAAAATAAGATTTAGGAAATTTATTTCCAATAGTATGAAATATATTTCCTATTCATAAAATTTAATTTTAACCGAAAGACCGCATTTTTGCGGTTTTTTATTTTGGCATAATTATTGCTTAATTGGATTTAACAAAAATTAAACAAAAGGAGGGGCTAAAAATTGTCTAACGGGCCAAAAAAACTGGAATTTTATGGTGGTGAGTGGGTCTCTTTTCTTCCCTTTGCCGTTTTTATCGCATTAATTATTCTTACAACCTTTGTTTTTGGTTCGATTTCCGATGGTGCTCTATGGGTGCCTGCTTTCACAGCATTAGTGGTAGCGTTTTTCTTTGCAAAGGACAAGTTTCTTTATGCCGAGACAATAATTAACGGTATGGCAAGCAAAGAAGCAATAATTCCTGTTGTGTGCTGGATTTTTGCTGGTGTGTTTTCAAGGATACTTAGAGCCTCCGGTTTGGCAGCTGGAATTGCAGGCCTTGCTGCTTCAATGGGTATCAGCGGTACACTTTTTATAGTTATATCCTTTATAGCTTCTGCTTTATTTGCAACTGCATCCGGTACCGGATTTGGTACTATAGCGGCAGGAATGGGAGTGCTCTATCCTGCAGGAATTGCTCTTGGAGCGCATCCGGGCCTGTTGGCCGGAGCAATAGTTTCCGGTGGAGCTTTTGGTGACAACTTAGCTCCCGTTTCTGACACAACAATATGTTCGGCAACATCCCAGGGAGTCGATGTTCCTGGCGTGGTGCGCTCGCGTTTTAAATATGCCGCTGCAGCAGGAATCTTAACAATAATAGGTATAATTATAATCGGTATGGGATATTCCGGACAAGGACAGGTCGGAGCGGTTCAGAACATTTCATATAATCCCAACACTTTATTCATGCTTATCCCCGTTGCGATAACGGTGTGGATTGCAATAAAAACAGGAGATATTATAATTGCTACTACTATAGGTTCGGTTATTGCAGGGGCTACAGCAGTTGCCGCAGGATTAATTGATTTTATACAAATTGACCCGGGGCAAGATGTAGTTAAAGATGCTCTTATAAAGGTTACGGGCTCCGGTCTTGACAGAACTGTGGGCGGTGTTATCTATACCGGTATTAACAGCATGATTCAGGTTAGCGTACTTGCACTTTTGCTCTTTGGTTCCATAGCCATTATGAGAGCAGGTCATGGTGATGTAAAACTTCTAAATGCCCTTGAAAAGGTAGCAAAAGGACCGATTGGCACTGAAATAGTTATATCGATAATGGTAATTATACTGTCTTCCCTTATGGGACTTAACGCCCCGGCCATACTTGCAGTAGGTGCATCTTTTGCTAAACCTCTTTCACAAAAATATGGTATAAGTCCTTATAGAACGGCAAACCTTCTTGATGCTACCTCCTGTACACTGGTTTACTCGTTGCCGTGGACGCCGGCTGTTATATTTACAATAGGATTTGCAAGGGATAGTGCACATCCTCTTGCAGCGTTAGATGTAACTCCGTATGTGTTGTACGCCTATGCAATGTTAGCTGTAATGTTTATAAGTATAATTTTTGGAATAGGAAGATACGATAATATGGAAAAAGCAAAGGGAAATAAAGCGATTAAAACAGCTTAAGACGGAAAAACTCTCCTCTATTTTGCGGGGAGAGTTTTTCTGATAAATTTTGCAAAGGGGGTAAAAGAATTGGAGGCTAAAAAGGGAATGTGGGTAGAAATAGAAAATACTGTTTTGACACCTGAGGAGAGGGCACCTCATCTGCCGGAAGATACAAAGAGGGTTCCATTGAAAATGTGGGTCAGGGGATTTTTGATTGACGAACAAGCCAGAATTGGCGACGAAGTGATGATAAAGACCTTGACTGATAGACTTGTTAAAGGAACCCTTGTCGAGGTGAATCCCAGGCATATTCATGATTTTGGAAATTGTGTAGAAGAGCTTTTGATCTCAGGATACAATGTAAAAAAAGAGCTTTCAGAGGTTGTGAAGGGGGCAGGGGATAATGAATAAATCCTATCAAGCGGTTATGGGCAGAAAAAATGAAATAATGAAAAAATCTGTAGGTATAGATTACAAAGTATTAGAGTATGGGAGAATTTCCTTTGACTACGAAGGGCTGATGAAAAATGTCCCTTATGACCTCGAAGATATTGCAAAAATTCAATCGGAAACCAAGGTTGGTAAAACACCGCTTTTCGAACTGAAAAATTTAACGGCTCTTGTGAGAAAATATGCTCCCAAAGGTAAGGGCGCAAGGATCTTTATAAAAGATGAAGCGGCAAACTGTTCGGGATCTTTTAAGGACAGAAGAGCGTCCTTATCCGTATACCATGCTAAAAAGATTGGTTTTAAAGGTGTTATAGCTGCAACTTCAGGAAATTACGGTGCTACGGTAGCAGCTCAGGCTGCCCAAAGGGGAATAAAATGTATAGTTGTGCAAGAAGTATACGATTCTAGGAAAGTTGGGCAGCCGGAAATCCTTGAGAAGGCGAGAAAATGTGAGGCATATGGTGCCGAAGTTGTTCAGCTTACTGTAGGGCCCGAGCTTTTTTATGTATTCTTGACCCTTCTTGAAGAAACCGGGTATTTTAACGCTTCCCTATATACCCCTTACAGTATAGCAGGTATTGAGACCTTAGGTTACGAGGTAGCTGCTGAGATTAAGGAAAGGGAAGGGAAATTTCCCGATGCGGTAGTGATCACACATGCGGGTGGAGGAAATGTAACGGGGACGGCAAGGGGTGTATTAAAAGCAGGAGCGAAGGATACTAAGATTATAGGAGCTTCTGTGGATTTGACCGGTCTTCATATGGCATCCGATAATGATTTTAATAAAAAGTCATTTACCACCGGGCATACGGGATTTGGCGTGCCTTTTGCCGTTTGGCCCGATAGGTCTGATGTGCCGAGAAATGCGGCAAGGCCTTTAAGGTACCTTGATAGATATGTTACAGTAACTCAAGGAGAGGTATTTTATACTACTGAACTTTTAGCTCAACTGGAGGGGCTGGAAAGAGGGCCTGCTGGCAATACTTCGCTTGCTGCGGCAATTGCCTTGGCAAAAGAAATGGATGAAGATCAAATTATCGTAGTGCAGGAGACCGAATATACAGGAGCGGGGAAGCACCCCCTTGCGCAGCTTAGTTTTGCAAGGGAAAACGGGATTGAAGTAAAAATCGGAAACCCTGAAGAAAACATCCCGGGGAAGACGATAGTAATACCCGAGAACTTAGGGCAGATGGGGTATAAGGAAATCGACCTTGATGATCTCAGGAAATCCTATATAAAAAATGCAGTGAATACCTATAATGTAAAGGAAGTAGAAGACGTAGACGTAGAATTTTTAGCTGAGGATATAAAGTGGACAAAAGAAAATGTTGCAAAAACATTAAAGGAATTTGGAGTGAAAGTAATGTAAATTGATTAATTATAAATATTAGCTTTGATTATAAAAGTATAAATATTGTAAAGAAAGTCCGCCCATAAAAGTGGGCTTTTTTTTATGTGCGCGACATGCTAACGATCTAAAACTTCAGTTTAATTTTTGAAGGAATTATTTTTGAAAAATAGAAGATATATTTATATATAACTTTCAATAACGGAGGAAAATTTGGTGGGTGGATATAAATTTAAAAGCTTTTTTCTTTTTAGTTTGCTTTTATTAATTATATTATATGGAATCTGTTTTTTTGATTGTACTGCTAAAGCGGATGAACAGGGTTTTAGCTTTGATACCACTCTCCAGTCGCCATTGATGATAGCATTTTTTACTACGGTAGGACTTGCGGGAAGTCTGGGACTTGTTAAAAAGGGCGGCAAAACCCTTATAGTGTATCTGGTTGGATGTTGGATACTGGCAATTTCGCAATACTTGATAGGATCTACAGTAGCCAAATTTACTGGGATACATCCTGTCTTAGGCGTAATGGCTGGGGCAGTTTCGCTGGAAGGAGGTCACGGAGCGGCATCGGCATTTGGCCCTACTGTAGAAAATATGGGTGTTAATGGAGCATTTGTCGTTGCTATTGCCTCAGCGACTTACGGATTAATAGCAGGAGGACTCTTGGGTGGACCTCTCGCAAAGTGGTTAATAGAGCGCTTTAATCTTGAAATCAAAACTGACGAGGAAGAAGGAATTTCTTATGAAATTGACAAAGGTGAATCCGAACCCGTCACGAGCAACAGCCTAATTAACATGTCGGGCCTAATATTGGTTATTATGGTACTGGGAGAGTTGATAGCAGGATATATTAAAAACATTACCAATTTTGTACTTCCAGGCTATATTGGCGCAATGTTCATTGCGGTGATATTCAGGAATATAAACGATGTTTTGAAATTAGTAATATTAAATGGAATACGGTAGATGTTATTTCTGACTTTTCTTTGGGGATCTTCCTTTCAATGGCCATGATGTCCTTAAAAATCTGGGAGCTTGCTTCATTAGCACTGCCTCTAGTAATAATCCTTGTGGTTCAAACTATATTTATCTTACTTTATGCAGCATTTTTGCTATTCCCCTTGATTGGTAGAAATTACGATGCAGCAGTAATGTGTTCTGGTTTAGTAGGTCACGGTTTAGGAGCTACGCCGAATGCATTAGCAAATATGAATGCGGTTTGCGAAAGATATGGGGTTGTATCTAAAAAGGCTTTCTTAATTGTGCCCCCTTGCGGTGCAGCTCTTATTGCCCTTGTTAGTTATTAGAATTAGGGAATTATTTGATCAATTTGCTTTGTAAAAAATAGCCCGCTTTGGCGGGCTATTAAACTACTTTAAAAAAGTATGAATAATCCCTTTGGCTTTTTCCGAATCTTCTGAGGGGGTGAATGAAATAAATTTTAATTAATATCATCTATTGTAAAAAGATGTATATTCTTATTTTCCTTGGCGTAATCGATAAAATCTTTTGTGAAACCGCTTTTTGAGAAAAAGGCAAAATGAGTATTAAAGTTTATTATGTTTTTGCCGTTTATTTTAATTTTTTTTGCCTTTTCTTTTAAGTGAAAAAATAATTCAAGGCTTACGGGTTTTACGGTAAATTTACATTCTCCTACCAGGTAATTTTTATCTTCTTGGTTAATACCAACTATGTCTATTTCTTCATCCCCGTCCCACCATTTGCCTATTTTAGAGAATACAAAAGGGGACTTATAAAGTAAATATTGTCTGCAAATTTCTTCAAAAACCAGTGATACATGGTTTTCATAAAACCTTTCTTTTATCATTTTTAACACATAATCTGTTTTATCTATTTCCAAATAGGACTTATAAGGAAATACAAATTTAAACCAAAAATTAAGAAAATTATCTTTTATATAATATAAGCCTTTTTTATTTTTTTCTGGATTTTCTTCAGTTACAGGGACAATTCTTTCGACAATATCCAATTTTTGGAGAGTATCCAGGTATTTTGATATGGACGATACCGGAAGGGAAAGTGTCGATGCTATTTTACCTATTTTGTGATTACCGAGGGCAATTGTTTTTAATATAGAAAAATAAGTAATATTTTTTTCCACTTCTTTTTCCAGTAAAAATTCAGCTTCTTCGTAAAAAAAACTTCCTTTTTTCAGGATGTTTTCCGATATTGCAGAAAATAGATCCGGACTTTTGACATCAAACATCTCAATATATTTAGGTGTTCCACCGGTTATGCTGTATAAAAGAATATTTTTTTCATTATTTTCCTGATTATATAGTAACTTGGCTTCAAAAAAGTTAAGGGGATCTAATTTTATTTGAGCCGTCCTTCGCCCAAACAGAGGGCTATTGTAGGATAATGTTAGGTCTTCCATCATGCTTATATAGGAGCCGCAAAGTATAAGCATAATATTTTTTTTACTTAATATTTCATCCCAAATTTTCTGAAAAATACTGGTTACCGCTTTATTAACGAAAGCCAAGTATTGAAATTCATCTATTACTAATATTAATTTATCTTTGGTATCTGGAATTAGTTGAAAAATTTTTTCCCAGTTTTTTAATGTTATATCTTTGAAAAGGTCTAAATTAAAATATTCGACGATTTTCCATTGAAAGTTTTTCATGTTTTCTTCTTCTATTTCTTCGGTTGCAAGGAAGTATAAAGAAGGCTTATTTTTTATAAATTCTTTTATAAGGGAAGTTTTTCCCACCCTTCTTCGGCCATAGATTATTACAAAAGATGTCCCTTCCCTTTTATATTCTCTTTCAAGAAGCTCTAACTCCCTTTCCCTTCCAACAAACATAATTTCACCTCAAAATATTATTCTATATATAATTATACCCAAAATTATTATAATTTAAAGTATAGTCCTGTGCATTGACCCATTTAACTTTAAAATGGTAAAATTATACTGATAATAATAATTGGAGTGGATATTATGCCCAATCGAGCAAAAGATTGGTACAAACAGGCTCTAAAAGATTTAGAGCATGCAAAATTTTCAAGGGAAAATAAAGATCATGAGTGGGCATGTTTTGCAGCTCATCAGGCAGCAGAAAAAGCTTTAAAAGCCTTGCATTTACATTTAGGGCAGGAGGCATGGGGGCATGTTCTTTCAAGGCTTTTGAAAGATTTACCCGAAAGTATCCCGGTAAGTGAAGAGTTAATAGCAAAGGCAAAGGTGCTTGATAATTTTTATATACCGGCGAGGTATCCTGATAGTCACCCGGAAGGTGCGCCTTTTGAACATTATAGTTTTTTGCAAAGTGAGGAGGCTGTAAAATATGCCGGTGAGATCCTTGAATTCGTCCGTACTCAAATGGCCCGATGAAAAAAGTGTGGTTAATTCATTAAAGGAATGGGTAGAAGAGATTGCAAAAAGCCAGCGAGATATAAAAAAAGTAGGATATTTTGGTTCTTACTCTCGAGGCGATTGGGGAGTAGGAAGCGATTTGGATGTTATTATAGTTATGAAAAATACCGCAATTCCTTTTGATAAGCGATCAGAAAAATGGGATTTAAGCAAAATACCTGTTCCGGTTGATTTGCTGATATATACCGAGGACGAAATTGAAAAAATGAAAAACAGCAATGCGAAATTTTATAAAATTGTAGAGGAAGAAATAAAATGGATATATCCTTGAGCTTTTCTGACCCTCTGATAGTTGAGGAAGAAGATGTAGTAAAAAGTATCCAAATAGCCGAAAGGATTATGAACTAATAGATTCTATAATTGAATAGAAAAATCAAGAAACCCGCATCTGCGGGTTTTTTATTTTTGAGATTATGTTCCTTAATATATCATAAAAATAAAAAAATTCATATATATCGTAACACATTATAATGATAAATAAAATATAATATAGCACAATAGATTAATATATGATATAATATTTTCGTTTATAAGAATACATTGTACAAGGAGGTTACTTTTAATGAAGATAAAGGTTGCTATAAATGGTTTCGGAAGGATTGGTAAAAATGCTTTAAGAATCTGGCTGGAAGGAAAAGCAAAGGATGTGGAAATAGTAGCAATAAACAGCACCAGCGGGCCGAGGCCTCATGCCCACCTTTTTAAATACGATTCCATTTACGGAATCTACCCGGGAACGGTAGATGCCTCTGATGACAGGCTGATTATAGATGGGAAGGAAATTCCGTTTTTCGCCGAAAAGGACCCGGAGAAATTGCCCTGGAAGGAACTTGATGTGGATGTGGTCCTTGAATCCACCGGCAAGATAAAAAATAGAAGCGATGCACAAAAGCATTTGAAAGCCGGCGCAAAAAGGGTGATTATCACAGCTCCGGCGGATGATGCTGACAGGACAATAGTAATGGGGGTGAACGAAAAGGATTTTGACCCTGCAAAAGATTACATAATTTCCAATGCTTCTTGCACCACTAATTGCTTAGCACCCATTGTAAAGGTCCTTGACGAAAATTTTAATATTATCAACGGCTCCATGGTTACAGTTCATTCCTATACCGCTGATCAGAACCTGGTGGATAAACCTCATAAGGATTTAAGGAGAGCCCGGGCTGCTGCCATGTCGATCATTCCCACCACCACTGGTGCGGCAAAGGCCATAGGTCTTGTGATTCCTCGCTTAAAAGGAAGGCTAAACGGATGCGCTTACAGAGTGCCAACTTCTGCGGTTTCCATAATAGATTTTACCGCGAGCGTGGAAATTCCGACTGCAAAGGAAGAAGTAAATAAAGCCTTTAAAAAAGCAGCGGAAGGAAAACTAAAAGGGATTCTGGATTATATAGAGGAGCCTCTCGTTTCCACCGATTTTGTCAAAAACCCGCATTCTTCTATTGTAGATGGGCTTTCTACAATGGTGATAGACAATAAGCTTGTTAAGGTGGTCGCCTGGTATGATAACGAATACGGCTACACCATGAGGGCGCTGGAACTTGCGCAGTTAGTGGGAAAATACATCGTTGAATGTAAAAATAATGAGGTAATGGTATAATAAATGATAAAAACCGCTTTTAGGATATAAAACCTGAAGGCGGTTTTTTTAATCTTCTTGAAAATTTATATTTTTAAGGTATAATTAAGTTAAACATATATATGTTATAGACATATATATGAAAATATAAGTGGGGTGAAATTATGTGCGATGAAGAAAGGCACCATGAAAAACGAGGATGTCCCGGCTTCAAACTGGAAAGATTCATGATGCCCTGCCTTTTGCTGTTATTAAAGGAAAGACCTTCCCACGGTTATGAATTGATGGAAAGGCTTTTGGACTTTGGCTTTAACGAATGTATTGACCCCGGTGCGGTATACAGGAACTTAAGGAGGATGGAAGAAGAAGGGCTTATAATCTCCGAATGGGATACTGAAGGCAAGGGCCCTGCCAAAAGACTTTACAAACTTACCGATGAGGGTGAGGAAGTCCTTTTTACCTGGGCTGAACACGTTAAAAGGCAGATAAAACGGATGGAATATTTTTTAAAGCGTTTTGATGAAAATTTCGGTGAAGGAAGGTGAAATATTGTTTACGGTAGTTATGTACATCCTTGCTGTAATATTTCTGATTGTTTCCTTTTTTAAAGACAGGAAAAAAACGAAAATGGCTCTTAAAAAAGCATGGAAATCCTTTGAAAATATTTTGCCCGCCTTTGCGGGAGTGCTCGCTTTAATAGGGCTTGTTTTGACTGTGCTTACTCCGGATATCATTTCAAAGATAATTGGTGCCAATACGGGTTTTTTGGGAATGTTTTTAACATCAATTATTGGTTCTATAACCCTGATACCCGGATTTGTTGCCTTTCCCCTCGCTGCTTCCCTTCTTCAAAAGGGAGCCGGTGTTATGCAGATAGCGGTGTTTATTTCTACATTAATGATGGTGGGGTTTGTAACATTGCCCCTTGAAATAAGCTATTTCGGGAAAAGGGTTGCATTTTTGAGGAATGTCTTAAGTTATATATTTTCCTTTATCGTAGCATTAATAATAGGGATGGTGGTAAGATGAATTTCATAAAAAAATACGCATTGTTTATATTTATAATGATTATTGATATTGCTATTTTTATCATGGATAAAAAACTCGGTACAAAGATTTTTATAAGCACTAAAAACAACTTTTTAAATATGTTAGCCGTGATACCGCCAATATTCCTTCTTCTGGGTCTTCTCGATACCTGGGTACCCAGAGAGACTATTATAAAACTCCTTGGAGAGGGGTCGGGAATAAAGGGAATAATGCTCAGCATATTCTTAGGCTCCGCTGCCGCAGGGCCCCTTTACGGTGCCTTTCCGGTTGCGGAGGTAATGATGAAAAAAGGTGCAAAGTTTTCCAATATATTGATATTTTTAGGTGCATGGTCAACCCTTAAAATTCCCATGTTTTTGTTTGAAATGACCTCTCTTGGAAGCAAATTTGCCGTGACAAGATGGATTGTAGATGTGGTGGGGATAATATTAATCGCCGCTTTTATAGATAGGATTATAAGCGATGAGGAGAAAACGAGGATTTATGAAAAATATGAAAGTAACAGGCAGGCTTAAAAAGCCTACCTTTCTTCTTCTTCCATCACTTGCTTAAATACCTCGAAAATTTTCTCGTCAAACTTTTTCCCCACATCCTGTTCCATTATATTTAGCGCTTCTTCTTTTGTGTATGCTTTTCGGTAGGGCCTGTCCGTCGTAAGGGCATCGAATACGTCTGCGACTGAAATTATTTTTGACTCCAAGGGAATATCTTCTCCTTTGATGCCTTTGGGATAGCCCGTGCCATCAATGTTTTCGTGGTGGTAAAGGACGATTTTTGCAATGTGCTCGAAGGTCTGGTTCTCGTTTAATATATGAAAGCCATAAGCGGTGTGTAATTTTATTATCTCATATTCATCCCTGGAAAGTTTACCGGTTTTGTTTAATATGTTTTCAGGGATGATTATCTTGCCTATGTCGTGTAAAAGTCCTGCTATTTTAAGATTTTCCCGAGCGGAAAGTGAAATTCCGAGCTTTTCGCCTATTTTTACGGCTATTTTACTTACCCTTTCAGCATGGCCTTTGGTGTAAAGGTCTTTTAATTCTACTATTGAGACAAGCATTTTTATAGTGTCTTCAAATTGCCTTTTTTCTGATTCGTAAAGGGATAGGAGCCTTTTTCTTTGTGCCTCCAGCACCGCTATTTTTTCCCTGAGTTCCTTTGAGAGAATATCGATTACCATAGAGACCCTTTCAAAAGGGTTTTTGACATTTTGGGCAATTATTCCCGAGATGCGTCCAGTGCTATTTATAGATAAACTTTTCAAAGCGAAATCTTCGAGATTTTGAAACTGCCTGGCAAAATATGAAGAAAAGGAAATGGCAAACAATACTCCTGACGAAAAGATAAATATGCAAAAGATTATAAAGAAAAGGAAGAAATTGCGGTATATGGTTCGTAAAACTCCCAGGTTGAAATAAGAGATAAATCGCCCCAAAGGATGACCCCAAATGTCAAAAACAGGGATTTCTCTTTTTAAAAAACCTTTTATTAATGGAGGATGCTCTTTATCTTCATTGCAGAAAATTAAAGGGGATTCAATATATGAATTTATCTTTCCAAGAAAATTTTCATTAATTTCACGCCCTATCAGCAGTATTCCCATGGGAGGTTTAGAAAAATCTCTGTCGTCGAGGATGGGAGAAATCCCGAAGGCGTAAATATAATTGTTTAACTTTATATATCCTGATTTTATAGCGGCATCCAACCCGACAATTTTTAAATCTTCCAAGGTTTTCTTAAAAAGGACCTCTATTTCTTTATTTTGAAGAAGGGAATCAACGGAATAAGGCTGATCGGAATAAAAATCAAAGGGGTTTTTATTTAAATCCACTGCCAGTATTAACGAAAGGTTGTAGGGTTCATCAGGGAGGTAACCGCTGTAGTTTCTTTTAATGTATTCTAAATCTCTTATTTGAAAGGCTTCGTACATATCGCTCCAGACCGAATAATCCCGGGCGGTTATTTTTAAATCTTCCAGGTTTTTGCCGATGATTTTTTCTAAATTTTTTTGGGTTTCAACCAAATGATAATTGGTAATTGCCCTTTCATATCCGGGGATAAGTATTTTTACAACGTATAAAAACATAAAAAACATGGGTAATATGCATAAAATGACGGTTGAAATTATATAAAACCTTTTGAAATTCACCTTATCACCGCCGCTTATAAGTAAAAAATAGCTTTTATATAATTCTATATATTATGACAAATATCCTTCAAATTTTATGTAGAAAAACTAAAATGTTGATTTTTTGTCGAATTTTGTAATATAATTATTACATATTAAAAAATAACAAAATTAGTTAAATTTTAACAAAAAAACGAACCCAAATATTGTATATAATTCACAAAAAGATTTAGTTGGAGGGATATTATGGACATAAGAAAACAAATAACAGTACCCGTTGCGATTATCGTTATACTTTCAACGGTGATACTTACGGCAATTTCCTATCAATTTACTAAAAATATGGTGTCAGGGCAGATGGATGAATTTGCCACGCAGAAAGTACAGGAAGTGGAGAATTATGTAAAAGATCAGGATGAAAGAATAAAGGAATTGAAGAAAGAATTGAACGAACTTTATATTACCAAAGCACGGACGTTGGCCCTTATTATCGCTGAAAAACCGGAAATTATTAACTCCCGGGAAAAGCTTATTAATCTGGCAAAGAGCATGGATGTGGAAGAAATCCATGTAATTGATTCAGATGGGATTTTAAAATGGGGAACTGTACCGGAGTTTTACGGTTTTGATTTTAATACTTCGGAACAGACTAAACCTTTTTTACAGGGTTTAAGAGATAAAAATTTTGAGCTGGCTCAGGAGCCCCAGCAGAGGGGAACAGATAAGGTGCTTTTTCAGTACATAGGAGTATCCCGTATAGATAAGCCTGGAATAGTTCAGATTGGGGTAAAGCCCGAGCGATTGCAAAAAGAACTTGAAAAGGCTGATATAAAGAAAGTATCGGAAATTTACAGATTTGGCAAAAACGGATTTATTTTGGTTGTGGATAAAAATACCCGTGTTATCCTAAGCCACAGAGATTCTAATATGGTTGGTAAAAACCTCGATGAACTTTACTGGGGCAAACAATTAACAGGGGAAGAAGGAAGGTTTAAATATAATTACGATAATGCCCTTTATTTTATGAGGTACAAAACTTCGGGAAGGTATATAATTGGCGCTACGGTACCTGTAAGTGATTTTACCGGGGTTCTGCAGGGTATGCTTTTTAGCTCGTTAATTTATACTGTATTAATGATTTTGCTTTCAGTTATTCTGCTTTCCTTTGTAGTAAAAAGGATTTCAAACCCTCTTAAACTTGCGGTGCAAAGGTTAAAAAGCGTAGCAAGAGGAGAGCTAAACTTTGATGTAGATAAAAGGTACCTTAATAGAGAAGATGAAATAGGCGATATTGCCAGAGCGATGAATGAGATGAAAAGTTCCCTCGGATATCTTATCGGTAACCTATCTCAAAGGGCCAAAGAGCTTGCCTCTCACTCGGAAAGTCTTTCGGCGGTTTCTGAAGAAATGGCAGCTTCTTCCCAGGAAGTAGCAAAAACCATTCAACAGGTAGCGGAAGGAGCTACCTCTCAAGCCAATGACCTGATGGAAATAGTGAAACTTATGGATATTTTAAGTAATAACATCGAAAATGCTTTTAAAGAATTAAGCAGCGTAAAGTACGAAACCGAAAACACTTACGGTAAGGCGGACCTCGGAAAAAAGGAAATGGAAAAATTAATAAAAACTATAGAGGATGTAAAAAATGCTTTTAAAGTGGTTACACAAAAAATCGATGCTCTGACAAACAGCATAAAGGGCATAGAATCTTTTACCGGGACTATTAGCGAAATTTCTGCACAAACAAATCTTCTTGCACTGAATGCTGCAATTGAAGCAGCAAGAGCGGGAGAAGCAGGCAAGGGTTTTGCGGTAGTAGCGGAAGAAGTGAGAAAACTTGCAGAAGAAGCGAGAAAATCCACGGAGGAAATAAATAAACTGGTGGGTGCAGTTCAAAAGGAAACGCAAGAAGTTATTACAACCGTAAAGAATGTGGATGACTTTATCGAGGTACAGACAAATTCGGTTAATAGTACGGTACAATCATTTAATGAAATTTTGGAATCAGCTTTGAAAGTAGCTCCTCTGATTGAGAGAGTTTATGAAGCTATGAACAGCATAACAAGGTCCAAGGATGATGTTCTCGATAAGGTGGAAAAAGTAGGCACCGTGGCGGAAGAAAATTCTGCAGCATCGGAAGAAGTTTCCGCATCTTCCGAGGAACTTTCTGCTTCTTCGGAAGAAGTGGCGGCATCTGCTCAAACCTTAAATTCCATTGCAAATGACTTAATTGAAAATGTAAAGAAGTTTAAAATATAAAAAGGCGGATAAAACCGCCTTTTTATATTACCCTTATGGCAAATTCCCTGCAGGCTGAAGTGCAGTAACCGCAGGTTAGGCATTTTTCCTGAACGATATAGGCCTTTTTTCTTTCTTCGTCGAATTCCATGGCCATTCCCGGACATACCGCTACGCAGGACCTGCACCCTTTGCAGAGGACATCTACTACCGAATACCTTTTGGAATACCCGGAGAGGGATGGGGTTCTTTTTTCGTCAAATAGACCGTTAAAGTAGTCCACGTTAAAGTCCACTTCTTCCTTGCTCACCATTCCGATCGCTATAGAATGGTAACCCTCGATGCTCCTGGCAAATTTAAGGGATTCGTTAAATTCGTTGATCATTATTCCGCCGCCCAGGACCTTCATCAGCATAACGCCTTTTCCTTTTTGATTGCATAGTTTTATTGCCTCGATCATTTCTCCAACCGTGCCCTGAAGGATGCCTATCCCCTTTTTATTCACTATGGGGAAGACCACATCGATATCATCCCTTAAAGCAGCAAGTTCCACTACTTTGACATTGTGGGTGGAAATTCCTACTGCCTTAATTATACCCTTCTTTTTGTAATCCAGAAGACATTCTAAGGCTCCTTTTCTGACTTCGAATACATCGGTCTCAGCTCTTGCGGCATGTAAAAAGAAAATATCTATGTATTTTCTATCAAGCTTTTCTAAGGCCTCCTTCACAGCATTATCCATTTCTTCATAAGTAGAGGCGGTGGACTTGGTGGAAATTACAGGCTCAATTCCGGTTTGTTTTATGGCTTCTCTTATAGGGTCGTAGGTCCTGTACATTTGAGCGGTATCGATAAAATTAATGCCCTTCTTCAAAGCATGGGCTATCACTTCGGTGCATTCCTTAACATCCATGTTTTTCTGCAGTGGGCCCATTGGCAGGGCTCCGAAACAAAGTTCCGTAACTTCCAAACCCGTATTTCCAAGTATATTCTTCTTCATCTCTTTGCCACCTTCCATTACAGAATTGTATATTATGATATTTTATTTATATATTCTATTTTTTCAAGGTATTTCCTTTTAAAATAAAATATTTTCTTAAGGAAAATATTTCTGAGTCTAAGGTATTTGTAAAAATACATTGAGGAAAGGGTAATAAAAAAGTATAATGAAAATTGATTGGAAAATGTTATCTAAAAAACAAGGTGTGGTGATATGGGCTTTAAAATACTCAAGGTATTGAATAACAACGCAGTTATGGCAAAAGACGAAGAAAAGGATAGGGAAGCGGTGTTGCTGGGAAAGGGAATAGGATTTGAAAAGAAAGCCGGAGAAGAGATTACAGAAGAAAAGATTGAGAAAATATTTTATTTTTACGACAGGGGGGAATTTAAAAAATACGAAGAGCTTTCGGAAAGAGTGGATAAGAGGGTCCTTGAAGTGGTGCAGGAAATTATAAAGATGATTTCCGAAAGCAGCTGCGAGCCTTTGAGTGACCATATCCACGTAGCCCTGACGGACCACATTAATTTCACATTGCACAGACTTTCGTTGAAATTAGAGGTAAAAAATCCATTTTTAAATGAAATTAGAGTTTTATACCCGAAGGAATATGGCATAGCCCTGATAGCTTTGGAGATGATAAAAAAAAGACTGGGAGTAAGCGTCCCGGAAGATGAGGCGGGATTCATAGCAATGCATATTCACGCTGCTATGGTTAACGCAAAATTATCAAAGACGGTAAGATATGCTAACATGATTGAGGATATGGTGGAGATTATAGAAAAAATGTTACAAATTAAAATAAATAAGGAAGATATAAATTATGGTAGGCTGGTTGTACATCTCAGGTTTGTGCTGGAAAGGGCGGATAAGGGAAATTTCATCAAAAATCCGCTTTTGAAATCGGTTAAAAGAAATTTCAAAAAAAGTTTTCAGGTGGCCGGGAAAATATGTAAATATATAGAAGAAAAATTCAACGTAAAAGTTCCCGAGGACGAACTTGCCTATATCGCTTTGCATATCGAGAGGATAAAGGAAGAAAATCAACAAAAATGAAAATTTATGGTAAATATTGCAATATTTCCAAATTACTGTTATAATTTAAATTGAAAACCGGCGTGTTACCGAAAGAACGGGCAAGAGCCGGGAAAGGATTTATATTCCTTTCCCGGCTCTTTTAATTTTACAAAGGGGGTGAAAGGAAAGTTTTAGAGTTTTATATTTTGCAGTATACTTTATTTTAATTTATCGAGGGGGGTTTTTGATGAACGATAAGCTTGGAAGTCTGCAAAAGCTCGGGAGAGCACTAATGGCTCCGGTAGCTGTACTGCCGGCAGCGGCTTTACTTTTGAGGCTTGGAGCACCCGATGTCTTTAATATTCCGGTAATGATGGCGGGAGGCCAGGCGGTTTTTGACAACCTTCCCATGATTTTTGCTCTGGGAGTTTCAATGGGTCTTGCGGAAGGAGCAGGAGCAGCTGCTTTAGCCGGAGGTGTAGGATACTACGTATTGACCAGCGTACTCGGGGCTATCAATAAGGATATTAACATGGGAGTTTTGGGTGGTATAATTACTGGTGTCGTAGCAGCATATTTATATAACAGGTATAAAGATATAAAACTTCCAGATTTTTTGGGATTTTTCGGAGGAAAAAGGTTCGTACCAATAGTTACTGCCGCAGCCATGCTCATCCTTGGAATCATATTTGGATTTATCTGGCCACCGGTTCAGAAGGGGATTTATGCTGCCGGTCAGTGGATAATCGGTGCGGGCGCCCTTGGGGTTTTTGTATACGGCATTTTAAACCGGTTTTTAATACCTTTTGGACTGCATCATGTGGTAAACAGCCTTGTATGGTTTGTGTTTGGTCAGTATACAAATGCACAGGGACAGGTTATTACAGGAGACCTTCACAGGTTCTTTGCCGGAGATCCTACGGCGGGTATTTTTATGACGGGATTTTTCCCCATATTTATGTTCGGCCTTCCCGCAGCCTGTCTTGCAATGCTTCATGAAGCAAAGGAATCTCAAAGAAAAGCTGTGAGCGGTGTCCTGATCAGCGCTGCTTTAACTTCGCTACTTACGGGGATCACCGAACCCATAGAATTTGCCTTTATGTTTCTGGCACCGGTGTTGTACCTTATTCACGCGGTGTTGACAGGACTTTCCTTAGCTTTGACTTATATAATGGGGTTGAAACACGGGTTTGGATTTTCTGCAGGGCTTATAGATTATGTGTTGAACTATGGTCTTGCGACAAAACCATTGATGCTGATTCCCATAGGTGTTATATATGGTATTGCATATTACGCTATTTTCAGGTATTTTATAAGAAAATATGATTTACCCACTCCCGGGAGGATAGAAGGAGAAGCTACGGGAAGCGCAAAAGAGGTGAGGATCGGAGAAAGGGCAAGGATGATTTTAAATGGTATCGGAGGAAAGGAAAATATTAATGCTCTCGATGCTTGTATAACCAGGATAAGGGTTACCTTAAAAGATGAGAGTAAAATTGATGAGGACATAATAAAAAGCGCAGGAGCCACTGGTTTAATGAAGCTCGGAGGAGGAAATATTCAAATAGTTGTGGGTACCGATGCGGAGTTAATTGTTGAAGAAATGAGGAATGCAATGCGGTAGACTACGAGGAGGCATATTATGTTTTTTAATATTTTTAAAGAAAAAAAAGAAGCAAAAAACGAAAAATTACTGGTATTTGCACCATTAACCGGAAGGGTTTTGGGTATTGAAATGGTTCCCGATGAGGTTTTTTCGAAAAAAATGTTGGGAGATGGTATTGCCTTAGAACCGTCAGAAGGGGAGCTCGTCTCCCCTTTTGACGGCAGGGTAAAACAGGTTTTTTCCACCGGGCATGCCATTGTACTGGAATCTATGGGGATTCCTCTGCTGATACACGTGGGAATGGATACCGTAAATTTAAAAGGGGAAGGATTTATACTTTACGCGAGGGAAGGGGAAAATGTAAAAAAAGGGCAGGTTCTTTTGAGATTCGACAGGGAATTTATAAAGAAAAAGGGATTTAGTCTTGTTACACCCATTATTGTGCCGGATGTAAAAGGCGCGGAAAGGATTATTAAGACGGAACTGGAAGAGGTAAAAAGGGGAGAAAACGTGATTTTAGAGGTGATCCTATGAAAAGGATTTTTGAACTTGCATTTAACGATTTTTTTAACATGAAAAAGAGGGAAATCCTTGAAACCATAAGACATTCGGAAGGCAGAACGGTGGTGGCGGAGTGTGTGATATCGTGCCCGCCATTAATTTACGGTGTGAGCAATGCTGAACTTGCTGCCTCCTTTGGAGCGGATATGATAACATTAAACACCTTTGATTTTGAAAAGCCCTTTATTTTCGGCATAGACGATGAAGGAACATCGCTTTCCGAAACGGAGAATTTTATCAAGAATTATTTTAAAAAAATTGAAGAAAACAGGGTCAACGCCGATTACATAAAAAAAGTAAAAAGTATAACAGGCAGGTTCATAGGCGTAAATTTGGAGCCTGTGCCCGAAAGCGTTAAAAATTTCCCTAAAGGTAGAAGGGTATCAAAGGAGAATCTGGAAAAAGCAAGATTTTACGGATTTGATTATGTGGTAATAGCTGCCAATCCTAATACGGGTGTTTCATCCGAAGATATAGTAAAAAGCCTGGAGTTATGCCGGGAAATTCTCGAGGAGGACATGATCATAATCGCGGGTAAAATGCATGCGGCGGGAAGGGAAAACGTTTTCGACCCTCAGGTGGTAAAAGGGTTTGCGATAAACGGTGCGGATGTGGTATTAATTCCGGCACCCGGCACCGTTCCCGGCATGGATATGGATACGGCAAAAAGGCTAATACGGGAAATCCACAGCGAGGGAGCCCTTGCCATGACCGCCATAGGCACCTCCCAGGAAAGTGCGGGTAGAGAGACCATACGGGATATAGCGATGTTATCAAAGATGGCCGGTGCGGATATACAGCATATAGGCGATGCGGGTTTTTCCGGAATGGCCTTTCCTGAAAATATCATGGAGCTTTCCATAACCATCAGGGGGAAAAGGCACACCTACAGGAGAATGGGATATTCCTCGAGAAAGTAAAGAAATTATTGTAAAAATATGTTAAAATGATTTTAAAGAAAATAGTTTCAAGGGAGAGGTGTTATGGCAAGGGTTTTTGTGACCGGAGGAGCGGGGTACATTGGGAGCCATGCGGTTAAACTCCTAGGGGAAAAGGGTTTTGAAGTGGCGGTTTTCGATAATCTTTCTACCGGTAATTCTTCTTCTGTGCTTTACGGCATGCTGATTAAAGGGGATATTTTGGACTACGAAACTCTAAAGAAAGCTATGATGGATTTCAAGCCCGATGCGGTAATGCATTTTGCAGCAAAGATCATTGTCCCTGAGTCGGTAGAAAAACCGCTTTTATACTATGAGAACAATACGGCAGGGGCCATAAATGTTTTAAAAGCTATGCGGGAAACCGGAGTTAAAAACTTTATTTTTTCTTCTACCGCAGCCGTTTACGGTCAACCGGAAAAAATGCCAATAAAAGAGGATTTTCCCCTTTCCCCTATTAATCCCTACGGCAGATCCAAGGCTTTTGTAGAAACCATTCTGAAGGACCTTTCTTTTGCCGGGGATTTTAGCTACGTATCTTTAAGGTATTTCAATGTAGCGGGTGCGGATCCGGAGGGAAAAATAGGAGAAACAAAAAAGGACGCTACCCATCTTATCACCATGTGCGTGAGAACCGCCTGCGGTAAAAGGGATAAACTTTTTGTCTTCGGCACGGATTACCCCACTAAGGACGGTACCTGTATTAGGGATTACATTCATGTCATGGACTTAGCGGAGGCTCATATAAAGGCTTTGGATTACCTTTTAGAAGGCGGCAAAAGTGAGATTTTAAACTGCGGATACGGCAGGGGTTTTTCGGTTTTAGAGGTGGTAAACGAAGCAAAAAAAGTGACGGGGATAGACTTTCCTGTGGAATACAGGGAAAGAAGACCCGGTGATCCTGCCCGGCTGGTGGCAGACGCCGAAAAGATAAAGAGGGTGTTAAACTGGGTTCCCAAATACGATGATTTATCCTTTATTATTAAAACGGCTTTCGAATGGGAGAAAAAATTAGGCTCGCAAAGCTAAGGCTTTACGGGCCTTAATTTTTTCCTAATGTAACAACAAAATTCATAGGAAAATATTATATAATGCAATAAAAATTAAGGGGAAAGGGGAGTTAATTTTGTTTACGCACGATTACGTTCGTATGACGGAGTTTCAATTCAGCGAACCTGTATCCATTCCCGTAACCGCTCCTTTGAGCCTTTTGAATGCGACGCTGGCCCAGGCTACGATAAAAATAAATAATATAAAGGACAGGGTGCTTATAAGCGCTACCGTAGGATGGTTTAATAATTTTTACAGTCCCGGTGTGGTAGGGGCTACCTTTACAATAAGGCGAAACGGCATACCCATTGCCTCCGTGGTCCAAACGGTATCAAACCCATGCCACAAGGCAAACAGCGTTTATAATGTGGCCAGAATCCTTTTTGTGGATAAACCGCTGGCGGAAGTCTTATCCGCGGGGAGCAGCGGTTCTGCCGGGATTCAGGTCACCTATACCCTTACTTCCGATGCCACCGAACACACTGCATTTACCGCAGGGCCGATTACCCTTACTCTTGCGGAAATTGAATAATACCGAATGGAAAGGAGATTGAAAATGACCGAGAATAACGGAAGTCAACAGGGATTTATTGAAAAGGGGATATTAACGGATTTTCAGGTAAGCGAGCCCGCATCTACTTTTGGAAGCATCGTTCCACCGGTTTCAATAGCTTCCAACCCCAATTTTTCGAATCTGGCAACGGTAAGCATAGAAATAGATGATCTGACGGATAAAGTATGGCTTAATGCTTCGGTAGGTCTTGTGGCACAGTTTTCTAATGCCCATACCGTAGATGTGACCCTTCAAATCCTTAGAGGAACTACCTTAATTTATCAGACGGTCAAGAGCCTTTCCTCCACTTCTTCCGGTACCGTACGGGATACCGTTTATTTGGAGCACGTAGATACCACACCGCTGACGGGAAGCCCTTCAGCAGTTAATTATACTCTCAGGGCTCAGGCTAATGATTCCATTGTAACTACCAGCGGGCCGATAACCTTTACGGCTGCCGAGATTGAATAGAGAGGGGTTAAAAGAATGGTGGAAAAGGGAATTTTAACCGGGTTTTCTTTCAGGGAAAGTTTTATAACACCTCTTTTTATAATTAATACTCCCGTATTGCTTGCAGAAATGAATTTGAGGATTGACGATGCAGAAGATAGAGTGTGGCTCAATGGGATGGTGAACTGGGCGGTAGTTGCCCCTGAAGCAGCCGGCACCGTGGATTTACTTTTTGAAATACTGCGGGAAAACACCCTCATTTATTCCATCGCCCAAAGTGCTTCTTATTATCCTGGAGGGGTACTGCTTTTAAATGCACAATTGCAGCACGTGGACGATAATCCCCTTGCCGGAGGCGGCGTAATACCTGCACCGGTGAGATACCAGCTGAGAGTTACACCCTTATCAGTTCCTTCGGGGGTCCAAGTGGCAACGGTCTCTCAAACCTTTGTAGCTTCCGAATTAAAAGCCACGGAGCTGTAAAAGTTGCGGAGTAGATAGTGTAAAATATTTTTAGGTCGAAAAGGAGGAAAAAGCAGAAAAAATGTAGAAAAAAGACCTCACCATCCTCCCAAAGGATGAGTTAAAAAACTCAACAGGAAGGTGAGGTCTTTATGGAAATA